>NZ_JALNPN010000014.1:0-12799 GCF_024520835.1 Pantoea sp. Fr+CA_20 | reverse complement strand
GGCAGGTTCTGACGCCACAGTTTCAGGTTCGTGAGGCGTAACCTCCACGATATCCGCATCGGCCAGCGCCAGCGCGGCCAGTTCATCGTCGCTCAGCGGTGCATCATCTTCTGCGGGAACGGGCGCAGGCTCAGTGGTTTTCGCCGGTGCTATCCCGCCCTCCTGCTGAGTCAACGCACGTTCAGCGGCTGACGCAGGGGGCGTCGGCTCTACTGTGGCGCCGGGAGCGAGGGGGCGTTGCGGTTCAACGACGTGTTCAGGGGTTGCAACGGTCTCTTCCGCATGGTTTTCCGCCTGACTTATTGCCGGGGCTTCCTGTTCTGGCTGCTGGACTTCCGATTGTGCAGTCTGTGATGTCTGCTCTTCCGTTGAGGATTGTTTCTCTTCTTCTTTGCCAAATCCCAGCCAGGAAAAAAAGCCTCGTTTTTTCTCTTTTGCCATTGTGTAACCACACTCCTCGATGGCTTCATCCCGGTAGCACAATGTACCCAGGGTTAAAAACAGTAATGGGTGATAAACGCCAGATGAGCGTCAAACCGCAGAATTATGCATAACAGCAGCAACGCTGTAGTCTAACACTTTCCAGCCAGCTCACCACAGCACCCTTTTTTAACGTTTCTTCTCATCGTTTCGCCCGTTAAACTACGCAACAAATTATGAAGATTTGTGAGCAAAATGATAAAACCTCCCCGTAAGACTGGTGGTGCAGGCCAAATCCGCATCATTGGCGGACAGTGGCGCGGCCGCAAATTGCCGGTGCCGGACAGCGCCGGGCTCCGGCCGACTACCGACAGAGTGCGCGAAACCCTGTTTAACTGGCTGGCGCCCTCTATTCAACAGGCCGACTGCCTGGACTGCTTTGCCGGTAGCGGCGCGCTGGGGCTGGAAGCCTTGTCGCGTTTTGCCGCATCGGCAACCTTACTGGAGCTGGAACGCCCGGTGGCGCAGCAGCTGTCAAAAAATTTACAGACGCTACAGGCTGCTAACGGCAAGGTTGTGCAGACAAACACCCTCACCTGGCTGGCTCAGGACGGTAAACCCTTTCATATCGTGTTTATCGATCCCCCCTTTCGCCAGGGCCTGCTGGAACAAACGCTGCAACTGCTGGAGAATAACGGCTGGCTGACTGCTGATGCACTCATCTACGTTGAAAGTGAAGTCGAGCGCGGTTCACCGCCGGTTCCGGCGCACTGGAATCTTTACCGCGAAAAAATTGCCGGCCAGGTGGCCTATCGCTTATATCAGCGCCAACAGGAGACACACGATGTTACTTAATTTAGGACGCCTGCTGATGCTGTGCGTGTGGGGTTTTTTACTGTTTAACCTGATTCATCCTTATCCGAAGCCATTGACCTGGTTTATCAATGTGGCCCTGATATTTATGATTCTGATGCATGGTTTGCAGTTGGTTCTGCTGCGCACCACACAAGGCAAAGATGCACCACCGATCGATCGTGTCACCCAGATAAAGGTCTTTTTGTTTGGCGTTTTCGAACTGGTTGCGTGGCAGAAAAAAAATTTTCCACGTAAGTAATATCAGTAACATCGTCACGGCGGGCACCAGACCCGCCGTTAACGCTGGGTGGGCGTAAAACGAATAAAACGCGTGCCCTGCAGGGTAAGCTCCCCTTCCGTGCCCTTGTCCATCAAATGGTAGTCGCCCTCGCTCACCCGCATTTTGATATCGCTTTCGCCGTTCAGCGGATGAAACCAGGCTTCATAGCGCATTTCGTCTCCGGCGATGACTTCACGCTCACGCGACCGGCGGCTGGAAACCGAAAACTCACGTTTGGTTTTCACTTCGACCGCCAGCGTACGTACCGGCGAAGCATCGTTAACGGCGGCCTCACGCCGCTGCCTGATGAACTGGCGGGTCGCTAAAACCGCAATAACAGCCAGTACAATAATAAAAAGGAGCGGTGGTTTCATACTATCCCAGCTTTATCAGGTTACAGAGGGTGCAGGTTACGTGCTAAAGCATACAACCAGACTTCACCGATTGTCACATCGTGCTGGCGTAACCTAGACTGATAGGAGTTTTTCAGGAACTGTCACCATTTTTGGTAAAAAGGGAGAAGCAATGCTCTGGTCCTTTCTCGCTGTACTTTTCTCCGGCTGGCTGTATGTGGATGCCTCTTACCGGGGGCCGCAATGGCAACGCTGGTTATTCAAACCGGTCACCTTACTGCTGTTAGTCGGGCTGGCCTGGCAAGCGCCGACGCGTAGCACCTCTGACTATCTGATTGTGGCCGGACTGGTCGCCACCCTGATCGGCGATACGCTGACGCTGCTGCCACGGCAGCAAACGCTCTATGCGCTGGGGGCGTTTTTCCTGTCGCATCTGCTCTATACGCTGTGCTTTGCCGCCAACATGACCATGAGTTTCTACTGGCCTATTCCGCTGACCTTTTTGATTATCGGGGTTGTCGTGATTGGTGTGCTGTGGAGTAAGCTGGAAACGCTACGCTGGCCGGTCTGTACGCTTATCGGTATGACGCTGGTCATGAACTGGATGGCAACAGAGCAGTATTTTTTCCGCCCGAGCGATTACAGCTTCTCGATTCTTGTCGGTTCTGCTCTGCTTCTGCTGGCCAATATTGTGTGGTTTATCAGCCATTACCGCCGCCGCTTTAGCGCGGACAGCGCCATCGTCGCCGCCTGCTATTTTGCCGGTCACTTTATGATTGTCCGTTCCCTGTGGATCGCCTAAGAAACCGTCACAATAAATCTGGAGATGGATGAAACCGTCGGGTGTAAGATAAGCCGTGGGCATGTTGCCCACGACTTCCGGAGGTTATATGCATCAACATCATGCTTGTGGCTGCGGTAAGCCCTGCGGCACGCACCGTGCCGCGAAACCGCTTTGTGCGATTCGCCCTGTCCGTTCCGGCACTCTCTCTATTATTGCTGCGACGCCCGAAACCGCTGACGGCAACGGTGGTGGTAGTGACTGCCCGTGTGCTGGCTCATCCGGCAGCGAAGCCGATGACGAAGGTGACCGACGACGGTCCTCTGATGCCTTTCAGTTCAGCTGGCTGGTCAGCGGTATGGACTGCCCCAGTTGCGCCCGCTCCATCGAAACCGCCGTTCGCCAACTGCCTGACGTTACTCAGGCCCGCGTGCTGTTCACCAGCGAAAAACTGGTCGTTGACGCCCGTGCGCCGGTTCAGTCTGCAATAGAAGACGCCGTCAGAAAAGCCGGCTTCCAGCTCTCCTCAACATCGGTTTCCGCCCCTGTGCCATCCCCATGGCAAACCTGTCTCCCCCTGATACTGCTTGCCGGGTTGATGCTAGCCAGTACGGCGCTCAGCCAGGTCAGTGCTGTGTGGGGCGATCGATTATTTATTCTGACCACGCTGGTTGGTCTGATTCCGGTAGCGCGTAAGGCATGGCAACGCCTGCGAACGGGTTCCGCCTTTACTATTGAAACCCTGATGACCCTGGCATCGGCAGGGGCGCTGTTGATTGGCGCTCATGCGGAAGCGGCCATGGTCCTGCTGCTGTTTCAACTGGGTGAACGACTGGAAGCCTATGCGGCAACCCGCGCACGCAGTGGTGTGAGCCAGTTGATGGCGCTGCGCCCCGAATCAGCCGTGCGCCTGCAAAATGGCATTCGCACTGAGGTTCCACTGGCGGCGCTGCAGCCCGGCGACCGGATTGAGATTGCCGCCGGTGGTCGTCTGCCGGTAGATGGATGTTTAGTCGCTGAAAGCGCCAGTTTCGATGAAAGCGCCTTAACCGGGGAGTCGTTGCCGGTTCTGCGCTCGCGGGGCGAAAAGGTGCTGGCAGGCGCCACCAGCGTGGATCGCCTGGTGGAACTGGACGTGGTGTCAAAACCCGGCGAGAGTGCCATTGACCGCATCTTGCAACTGATTGAGGAAGCGGAAACCCATCGCGCGCCGGTGGAACGTTTTATTGACCATTTCAGTCGACTTTACACGCCAGCGATTATGCTGTTGGCCCTGCTGGTCATGGTGTTACCGCCCCTGTTCGGCGCGGGCCCCTGGCTACCATGGATTTATAAAGGCCTGACGTTACTCCTGATTGGTTGTCCCTGTGCGTTGGTGATCTCAACGCCCGCCGCCATTACCTCCGGCCTGGCGGCGGCGGCACGTCGTGGCGCACTCATCAAAGGTGGCGCGGCACTGGAGCGCCTGAGTACGGTGCAGACGATTACGTTCGACAAAACCGGTACGCTGACAGAAGGTAAACCGCAGCTAACCCAAATTTTACCGTTCGGCGATCTCACTGAAGAACAGATTCTGCTGCTGGGCGCAGCCGTGGAGCAGGGTTCAACGCATCCGCTGGCGACGGCCATCGTGGCCGCCGCACAGGCCCGAGGCTTGACTATCCCGTCAGCCACTCACCAACAGGCGATGGCCGGAAGCGGTATCAGGGCAGAGATTGAAGGCCAGCGCGTTGAACTGCTGGCACCGGCGCGCGTCAGCCTTCTGGACCCGCAGCAACAACGCCTGATTAGTGAGCAGGAAGCGCAAGGCGACACGCTCGTTATCCTGCTGCGTGAGGGCAAAGCGCTGGGTGCGCTGGCATTGCGCGATCGCCTGCGCAGTGAAACCCCTGCCGCTTTGCAGGCGTTAAAAGCGCTTGGCATCAACAGTATTATGCTGACAGGGGATAACCCACGTGCGGCAGCCGTGGTGGCGCAGCAACTGGATATCGCATGGCACGCGGGCTTATTACCTGCCGACAAAGTTGAGAAGGTTCGCCAGCTCAGTCAGCAGCAGGTCGTCGCGATGGTGGGTGACGGCATCAATGATGCACCTGCCATGAAGGCGGCAACGCTGGGCATTGCGATGGGCAACGGCACCGATGTCGCGCTGGAAGCGGCCGATGCGGCTTTAACGCGCAATCAGCTTAGCCATCTGGCTCCGATGATCAGGTTGGCACGTCGTACCCGGGGCATTATTCGCCAGAATATTGGTATTGCACTGGGGCTTAAGGCACTGTTTCTGGTCACGACGCTGCTCGGTCTGACCGGATTATGGCTGGCGGTACTGGCTGATTCAGGTGCCACCGCGCTGGTCACGGCGAACGCGTTGCGGCTGTTGCGCTCGCGGGATTAACCCTCTGACGGCGGCAAACGCCGCCGTTATTCGCCCATCCCTTTCTTGATCAAAAACTGATAGGGCAGCGTTTCCGTTTGCGCGGCCAGCAGGCGATGTTCCATAAAACGGCAAAAACCGGGAATATCCCGCGTGGTTGCCGGATCGTCAGCGACGATCAGCAGCGTTTCCCCCTCCTGCATGCCGCGTACGGTTTTGCGCACCATCATGACCGGTTCGGGACAGCGCAGGCCTTTAGCATCCAGCTGATGGTCGGCGGAAGAAAATACATCACTCATGACGATCTCAATTCAGGTTGGCGGGCGCCTATTCTAGCGCGTCGGCCCTCTGACGCAAGGCGGTAACGATTGCGTTAAAATTAGCCATTGCATTAATAGCACAACAGGGTAAGATGCGGCCGTTTTTTGTTCATGAAACCGCCGGGCGCTGAATCCTCTACGCACGGCAATGGGTTCCCTCACCCCACCATTAAAAAGGCTTATTATGCTCGCATTTACACCGCGTCAGCGCACCTACGCGCTTCTTTGGCTGTCCCTGTTTCACCTGTTGGTGATTACCTCCAGTAATTATCTGGTGCAGTTGCCCGTTTCCCTGTTCGGCTTCCATACCACCTGGGGCGCGTTTAGCTTCCCGTTTATTTTCCTGGCAACCGATCTGACCGTTCGCATTTTTGGTGCGCCGCTTGCACGACGGATTATTCTGGCGGTGATGGTTCCTGCCCTGTTTATCTCCTATACCATTTCCAGCCTGTTTTATCAGGGCGAGTGGCAAGGCTGGCAGGCACTGCAACAGGTGAATCTGTTTGTCGCCCGTATCGCCTGTGCCAGCTTTATGGCTTATGCACTGGGCCAGATTTTGGATGTGCACGTATTTAATCGCCTGCGCCGTTTGCCGCAGTGGTGGGTAGCGCCGGGCTGCGCCATGTTTTTAGGAAATATCAGCGATACGCTGGCGTTCTTTTTTATCGCCTTTTACAAAAGCTCCGACCCGTTTATGGCGCAGCACTGGGTGGAAATCGCCCTGGTGGATTACAGCTTCAAGGTGCTGATCTGCATGGTGTTCTTCCTGCCCGCCTACGGTGTGTTGCTGAATGCGGCGCTGAAACGTCTGGCCGAACGCCAGGCTCAGCCACAGATACATTTCGGCTAACCGGCCATTCAGCCTTTCCTGACAATCCGCTAAAATCTTCTGACAATACTCAGGTTGCGTTTGCAACCTGATTCCTGTTGTATAAACGCCTGAGCGGAAATTTAAAAAGGGATTCTGATGCGTAATTTAGTGAAATATGCGGGAATTGGTTTGCTGGTCCTCGGCCTCGCGGCCTGTGACCAAAAGAAAGATGAAGCGGCAAACGACAACGGCGCATCTGCCAGTCAGTCGGCACAAACCGTGACGCTGATGGATGGCAAGTTAAGCTTCTCCTTACCACCGGGCATGTCCGACAAGAGCGGCAAGCTGGGTTCACAAAGTACCAACATGCACGTTTATGCTGATGAGAGCGGCGCGCGGGCAATTATCGTGATTGCGGGTGATCCCACCAACGAAGGTCTGGATGTTTTATCTCAACGTATGGAACAGCAGCAGCGTAACCGCGATCCGCAGCTACAGGTTGTCTCGAACAAAGCGGTGACGCTGGGCGGCGAACCCGCACAGCAGCTGGATACGGTGATTTCAGCTAACAACCAGACTTCATGGTCTTCGGTCGTGTTGGCCAAGGTGGACGGTAAGCTGATGACCATGCAGATTACGCTGCCGGGTCAGAATCAGCAGCAGGCACAAAGTGATGCTGAAACGGTAGTGAAGAGCATTGCACTGAAATAATTGCGGACGGGCGCTTGCCCGCCCTGCGCGTTATTGCCTGTTCCTGAACGCTAAGCCACGCACCGTGCGGAAGATATCACTCCGCACGGTGCGCTCATCATCCTGCCTGCTTTGGCTATCGCACCTGCTCGCGTGCCATGCGCCAGTATTCAATCAAACGCAGATAATTCTCTTTTACCGCCGTCACCAGCGCGTCGTCACCGATCTCATCCTGCAACCACTGGCGTGAAGGCTGAGCAAAGATAGTGCGTCCCACCGCGAAACCTTTTACCCATGGCGCTTGCGCAGCCTCGGCAAAACCGGCTTTCAGCTTCTCCTCTGGCGCATCCAGCCCAAGTAACAGGATGCCGCGACAGTGAGGGTCCTGCTCCTCAATCAGGGTGCCAATGGCCTGCCAGCTTGCCGTCGACAGAGGGGGTAATTTCCACCAGTCCGGCTTAATCCCCAGTCCATAAAAGTGGCTCATCAGCATCTGATAAAAGGCTTCATTATGATCCGGCTGGCTGTCTGGCAGAATCACCTCAAGCAGCAGTTCGTGCCCGCTTTTGTTGCAGCTTCTCCAGACATCCAGTAACAGGGCATCCTGCTCTTCCCGCAGTTCTGCACTGTCGTGAGGATGATAGAACACCAGACATTTCACCACGTGCTCTAACGGCCAGCTAATAAGCTGGGTGCCGATATTGCCGTGTTCAAGACGCAGGGGGCGCGATCCCGGTAGCTCTATCGGCCGCCCGATCCATCTGTTCTTGCCGGTAATGGCGTTAAGCGCCCTTTGACCAAAGGTCGTATCGGCCAGAATCCCGCTTTTCATCTCTATGCCCGCCTGCTTTACCGCCTGCTCTGCGGCCTGCAACAGCAGAAGCTTGAGCTGCGAAATGCGGCTAACGTCAGCGCCCGCGGCCAGGGCCATATCGACCAGTTGCTTGCGATGGTCAAAGGCGAAAATATTGAGCTCAGGCCAGGCTTGCTGTCGGGACGTTACCCGGTGCAGGTGGGTCAGTTGGCTATCCAGATCCGGGCGTTTTACCGCCTTTTCACGGCTCAGGAAATCGTCCAGTTCCTCTCGGGTTGGCATCGCCGGGGCGCAACCGTGGCGTGAAACCACCAACGCACCACAGGCGTTGGCATAACGACAGGCCTGCTCCCAGCCCTCATCGTTTAGCCAGCCACGCAGCAGACCCGACATAAACGCGTCTCCGGCCCCCAACACATTTAACACCTCGACGCGTACGCCGCTGTGCAGCTTAACCTGATCCCAGCTTTCCGGAATCTCGTTTTCAAAGACAACGCATCCCATTGCGCCCCGTTTACAGACCAGCGTGGCACGGCTGACCTCGCGCACCTGTCTGAGTGCCGTCAGCGTGTCAGTGCTGCCGCCCGCAATATGAAACTCTTCTTCGGTGCCGACGATAAGATCGAAGTAATGGACGACCTCCTGCAGTTGCGCCGTCACCTCGGACGAGGCAATGAAACGTGTTTCACCATCACCCAGCGAGGTTAATCCCCACAGCACCGGGCGATAGTCGATATCCAGCGCCGTGCGCAGACCGTTTTTGCGGGCAAAATCCAACGCTTTCAGCACGGCGGCACGCGTTTGAGGATGCGATAAGTGAGTGCCGGTGACCGCCACTGAGCGTGAAGAAGCAATAAAGGCCTCATCAATGTCCTCTGGCACCAGCCCCATATCGGCGCAGTTATCGCGATAAAAGATCAGGGGAAAGGTCTCTTCATCTTTAATGCCGAGAATGACCAGTGCGGTCAGGCGCTTTTTATCGGTTATCAGCGCATCCGTATTGCAGCCCACACGTTGCAGGCTCTCACGTAAAAACCGGCCATTATGCTCATCGCCAACGCGCGCCAGCATGGCCGATCGCAACCCCTGAATGGCCGTGCCGTAAGCGACATTACCCGACGAACCACCAAGATATTTGGCGAAGGACGTGGTGTCCTCCAGCCGCGCGCCAATTTGCTGACCATAGAAGTCGACGGCGATGCGTCCAATACAAATCACATCAAGACGCTTCTGTTGTGTACTCATACTTCTGGTTTCCTTCTGTGATGAGCAGACACTGCGGACAGGTTGGGGATCGAGGTCTGAAGGTGTCTGGTTAACGATAAATGCAGTATGAGGAACAAATATTCCAAATTCAATTCAAAATGAAACTTACAATGCGATTATGTGAACCAGTTAAAAATCTATTATTCCCTGACGACCGATCGTGCAGCCGGGCAACTTATCTCGCGATGCCCGTGCCACAAGGCGAGCGGCTTTGCGCTCGCTTTCGTGACGCGACAGCGGGGATGAAATGAAACGCCATAAAAATATGTAACTATTACTAAACATTCCAGTTCCCCCTGTTATCTGATTCGCCACAGATGATTCAGGAATGTAAATTTGATCCCACTCGCAAAATGAAATATTTCTTCTGTAATGGTGTTTTATGAAAAATGCATTTGTTTATAATCCACTGACATTTCAGTTTTCCAGATCGCGTTCTCCGTTCCGCCTCACCCGTTGCAGCGGATGGGCATAAACCGCCGGGCAAGAACGAGCACGGCATGTGGCATACGCATCTGGCGCAGGCCAAAAAAGCGTGATTTCCGGGCCGTTTAACGGCTCATGTGTCTTATCTCCGATTTAACCCTACAGGTGTAATTATGACGTTGAAACTTGGTGTGATTGGAACAGGTGCGATTGGTCAGGAACACATTCGCCGCTGCAACAATGTCTTACAAGGGGCAAAGGTAGTGGCGGTATCCGATATCAACGTTGAAGGGGCTAAGGCTGCGCTGCAACGACTGAATATTGATGCAGAAGTGCACCAGGATGGCTTTGACGTGATTCACTCACCCAATGTCGATGCGGTGCTGGTGACCTCATGGGACCCGACCCATGAAGAATTTACCCTTGCGGCCATTGCGGCCGGTAAGCCGGTCTTTTGTGAGAAACCGCTGGCGATGAGCGCAGAAGGCTGTCGTCGGGTGGTAGACGCAGAAATCCAACATGGCGCGCGGCTGGTTCAGGTCGGGTTTATGCGACCTTACGATGCCGGTTACCGTGCGTTGAAGAAAGTGATTACTGACGGTGAAATCGGCGAGCCGCTGATGCTGCATTGCGCGCACCGTAACCCGACGGTGCCGGAAAATTACAACACCGAAATGGCCATCACCAATACCTTAATTCATGAACTCGACGTCCTGCGCTGGCTGACGAGTGATGATTACAAAAGCGTGCAGGTGGTTTTTCCACGCGTCACCGCCAAAGCCCATTCGCATCTGAAAGATCCACAAATCGTCCTGTTTGAAACGCAGAAAGGCGTGCGCATTGACGTGGAAATCTTTGTTAACTGTGCCTATGGCTACGATATCCAGTGTGAGGTTGTCGGTGAGGAAGGTATCGCCAGACTGCCAGAGCCTTCATCGGTGCAGCTGCGTAAGCAGGCCAAACTGTCCAACACGATTTTAGTCGACTGGAAAGACCGCTTTATTGAGGCTTACGACGTCGAGCTGCAGGCGTTTATCAACGACGTGAAAGCGGGCCAGTTAACCGGTCCTTCTGCCTGGGATGGCTTTGCTGCCTCGGTGGCTGCGGATGCCTGTATCAAAGCACAAAAAAGCGGTGCCATTGAACCTATTGAAATGCCCGCCCGTCCGGCATTTTACAACTAATCCCTATCGCCATAAGCAGGTAACCGATGAACAACGATAACGTTAAGCTGGCGATAGCGCCCATTGGCTGGACAAATGACGATATGCCGGAGCTGGGCAGTGAAAACACCTTTCAGCAAACCGTGAGTGAAATGGCGCTGGCAGGCTTTACCGGCAGTGAAGTTGGCAGCAAATACCCACGCGATCCTGCCATTTTGAAACCGATGCTCGACATTCGTGGCATTCAGATCTGCAATGCCTGGTTCAGCACTTTCTTTGCTCAGGGGGATAAAGCTGAAACCCTTGAGGGATTCACGGCCCACATGAATTTTCTCTATGACATGGGTGCCCGCGTCATCGGCTGTTCCGAACAGAGTAAAAGTATTCAGGGCACAGCGCTTGCGGTGCTGGACCATAAGCCTGTCTTTAATGACGATGAGTGGCAGCGCACGGCGGAAGGTTATAACGAGCTGGCCGCGCTCGCGGCCGCCAAAGGTATGCGTGTCTGCCTGCATCATCATATGGGTACGGCTATTCAGACGCCCGCCGAAATCGATCGTTTTATGGCGTTAACCCATGACGAGGTGGGCTTGCTCTATGACACCGGCCACATCTACTACTCCGAAGGTTCACAGGACGTCATGCTGACGGTGCTGAAAACCTACCTGCCGCGCATTTTTCACGTTCATCTGAAAGATGTGCGGGATGAGATTGTTGCTGAAGTACGGGACAAGCATCTGTCATTTCTGGATGGGGTAAAAAAGGGCACGTTTACCGTACCGGGCGATGGTGTCATTGATTTCAAACCGGTTTTCAAAATTCTTGATGACTACGGCTATAAAGGCTGGATGGTCGTTGAGGCCGAGCAGGACCCCGCGCTGGCCAATCCGTTTGAGTACGCGGTTAAAGCCAGAAAGTATATTCGCGAGAACACCGGGCTGTAAGCCGGTATCGGTGCCTGAGCAACGCGTTATACGGTTATCAGGCTGCGCCCAATGTTGTCTCCGGGCGCAGCCTTTTCACGTCGGTAGAGCTGAAACCGCCGCTTTCGCCAGTGACGACGAATCTGTGAGTCATTTCATAAACTAATGAAATAAATTCCGCCTATAAAACAAACAAATGAAATTTTCCAACCATCTGATATCATATCGTCCATTATCCAGCCACGCGTTACACAAATGAGCAGACTTCATGAGCAATAATCCTTCCCAACTTTCTCAGCTGCAGGACGAAATTCGCCGCCGTTATGAAACGCTGAGCAAACGTCTGAAGCAGGTGGCTCGCTATATTCTTGATAACAGTAACAGTATTGCTTTTGATACCGTGGCCTCCATTGCACAGCAGGCGGATGTACCGCCCTCTACCCTGATTCGCTTTGCCAATGCGTTTGGCTTTAGCGGGTTCAACGAAATGAAACAAGTTTTTCGTCAGCACCTGATGGAAGAAACCGTTAACTATACTGAGCGTGCGCGGCTATTCCGTCAGACGGCGGCCGATGATGCCGCCAACTCACCCGAAAGCCCAGCCGAAATCCTGAATGTGTTCACCATGGTTAATAGTCAAGCACTTCAGCAGTTGGCGATGCAGGTGAGTCCTGAGCAGTTAAACAAAACCGTAGAACTCCTGAATCAGGCCGAGAACGTTTACGTTATCGGCCTGCGCCGTTCGTTTAGCGTCGCCTCCTATTTGGTTTATGCCCTGCGCCATCTGGAACGCCGTGCTTTTCTGATTGACGGACTGGGCGGCATGTTTACTGAACAGCTTAATCTTGTGACCCCGAAAGACGTGGTGATAGCCATCAGCTGCTCACCTTATGCCAGGGAAGCCGTAGAAGTGGTGGAACTGGGGGCGAAACGGGGTGCCAGCTTAATTGCGATTACCGACAGCCAGGTTAGCCCGCTTGCAGCGTTTAGCGACGTCTGCTTTGTGGTACGCGAAGCCCAGGTCGACGGCTTCCGCTCTCAGGTTGCCTCGCTGTGCCTGGCGCAGACGCTGGCAGTGTCCCTGGCATTGGCTAACGCCCAGACCGGTCAAATCTCCTGACAGGCCGCCGTCTGCGACGGCGTGGCTTGCCTGTTATACCTGTACGACTGACCCCACCTGAATAAAGCCGGGCGCATCCTGCCATCGCGCGTACAGCCTTTTGCGTCACAAAAAAGGCAGCCCGCAGGCTAATGCTGGTCACTTAAGGTGACCAGCCTTTTTTTTATCGGCATATTTCCGGGATCTTATTCGCAGCTCCCGCG
>NZ_JALNPN010000013.1:0-135044 GCF_024520835.1 Pantoea sp. Fr+CA_20 | reverse complement strand
GTTCACCGTGCCAGGTAGGGAAAATATTTGTTGGCTTATAAAACGCCCCGAAAACCGTTCCGTCAAACCGAGGTTTTGATGAAACAAACCCCTGGCCCGCCTCACCTGCACAATGGCAAACTCCTCACCTTTTACCGGAGGAAAAACGATGCTGATTGGCTATGTCAGGGTGTCAACAAATGACCAAAACACCGATTTGCAACGGAATGCGCTGCAGAGCGCAAATTGTGAACAGATTTTTGAGGATAAAATCAGCGGCAAGACCAGTGAACGGCCTGGTTTAAAACGGGCGCTTCGGACGTTAAAAGAGGGCGATACTTTGGTGGTGTGGAAGCTTGATCGACTGGGCCGCAGCATGCGTCACCTGGTCATGCTCACCGAAGAGCTGCGCGAACGCGGGGTAAACTTTCGTAGCCTCACGGACAGTATCGATACCAGCACACCGATGGGCCGCTTTTTCTTCCATGTGATGGGCGCACTGGCGGAGATGGAGCGCGAATTGATTGTCGAGCGAACGCGTGCCGGGCTGACCGCAGCGCGTGAAAAAGGGCGGATTGGTGGCCGGCGGCGCATTATGACACCGGAAGTCGTTGCCAGAGCGGAACGCATGATGGCGAATGGCGCCACGCTTCATCAGGTTGCGCTGGTATTAGATGTCTCACCCAAAACGATTTATCGTTATATTCCAGCGCCAAAACAGCACCATTTACGCGGTTCTTCTTACTGAACGATCAGCAAACCGCAATCGAATGCATCCTTCCCACTGACCTGACAATCTGAGCACACCCTCAACACGGAGTGCTACAGATGTCTGATTTTCATCACGGTGTCCGCGTCGTCGAAGTCAATGACGGTACACGCACCATTTCAACAGTTTCAACCGCCATTGTTGGCATGATCTGCACCGCAGAAGATGCTGATGCAACGGCGTTTCCTCTTAACACACCTGTCCTGCTGACAAACGTGCAGGCAGCCGTCGGTAAAGCCGGTACAAAAGGCACTTTAGCGGCAGCGCTGCAGGCGATTGCTGACCAGGCGAAGCCGGTTACTGTCGTGGTTCGCGTTGCAGAAGGCGCGAGCCAGGCTGAAACCACCTCTAACCTGATTGGCTCGACGGATGCGAACGGTAAATACACCGGCATGAAGGCGCTGCTGAGCGCGCAAACGCAACTGGGTGTCAAACCCCGCATTCTCGGCGTCCCAGGTCTGGACTCGCTGGAAGTGGCAACAGCGCTGGCCAGCATTGCCCAGCAGCTGCGTGGCTTTGCCTACGTGTCTGCCTGGAACAGCAAAACCATCTCGGATGCCATGAAGTATCGCGAAAACTTCAGCCAGCGCGAGCTGATGGTGATCTGGCCAGACTTTATTGCCTGGAACACCGCCACGAACAAATCTGAAATGGCTTATGCCACCGCACGTGCACTGGGCCTGCGCGCCAAAATTGACAACGACACCGGCTGGCATAAAACCCTGTCTAACGTGGGCGTCAATGGCGTAACTGGTATCTCCGCAGACGTTTTCTGGGACCTGCAACAGACCGGCACCGATGCCGATCTGCTGAACGAAAAATGTGTGACCACGCTGATTCGCAAAGATGGTTTCCGTTTCTGGGGCAACCGTACCTGTAGCGACGATCCACTTTTTGCCTTTGAAAACTACACCCGCACGGCACAGGTGCTGGCCGATACCATGGCCGAAGCGCACATGTGGGCCAACGACAAACCGCTGACGCCGGTGCTGGTGCGCGAAATCATCGCTGGCATCAATGCCAAGTTCCGCGAGCTGGTCAGTGCTGGTTATCTGCTGGGCGCAAACTGCTGGTACGACGACAGCGCGAACGATAAAGAGACCCTGAAGGCGGGCAAACTCTTTATCGATTACGACTACACACCGGTGCCGCCGCTGGAAGATCTGACCCTGCGTCAGCGCATCACCGACACCTATCTGGCGAACTTCGCCGCATCCGTAAACAGCTAAGGAGCCGGATAAATGGCACTGCCACGTAAACTTAAGGGGTTAAACCTCTTCAATGATTCAAACAGCTACCAGGGCATCGTCACCGCCGTGACGCTGCCGAAGCTGTCACGCAAGCTGGATACCTACCGCGCTGGCGGTATGAACGGTGCGGCGTTCATCGATAACGGCCTGGACGATGCCGCACTCGATATGGAGTGGACGCTGGGCGGGATGGATGAGCTGGTGTTAAGCCAGTGGGGCGCAACCGCCAACGTACCGCTGCGTTTCACCGGTTCTTACCAGCGCGATGACACCGGCGAAGAAATTGCCGTGGAAATCGAAGTGCGCGGTAAGCACCAGGCCTTTGATTTCGGTGAAGCCAAACAGGGCGAAAACGCTGAGACCAAAGTCACCAGCAAAAACACCTATTTCAAACTGACCTGGAATGGCAAAGAGCTGATCGAAGTCGACACCGTCAACATGGTGGAGAAGGTCAACGGCGTCGATCGCCTGGAACAGCGTCGTAAAAATCTCGGCCTGGTGTAATAAAAAAGGCCGGCGCGTCCTGCGCTGGCCCTCTTTATCCTGATGGAGAAAAAATGGAACAGCTTGATAAACCAGAACTGAAAGAAAACCTGGTGGTGCTGGAAAGCCCGATTTCACGTGGTGATGTGGTGATCAGCCAGGTTGAGCTGGTGAAACCAACGGCAGGATCGCTGCGTGGCGTGCGACTGGCAGACCTGGCCTCGTCTGATGTGGATGCCCTGTTAATGGTGCTGCCCCGTATCACCCTGCCATCGCTGACCAAAGCGGAGTGCAACGCGCTCGATCCGGTGGACCTGATTGCCCTGGGCGGCAAGGTGATTGGTTTTTTGTCAGCGAAATCGGCTGGGTAAGCTGGCCCCGCGATCTAACGGTCAATGACCTGATGGCCGACATTGCCAGCGTTTTTCACTGGCCACCCTCAGAAATGTATCTCATGTCGCTGGAAGAGTTACTCGACTGGCGGCATAAAGTGATGATCCGCAGTGGAGTAACCTCTGATGAGTAACACGCTCAAGCTGCAAGTGCTGCTGGAGGCGGTTGATCGGGCCACGCGCCCGTTCAATGCCGTGCGTAAAGAAACAGAAAGGCTGTCTGCGGATATCCAGGAAACGCAAGACCGTCTGGCAGAACTTAACGCCAAATCCGCGCAGATTGAAGGGTTCCGTGATACCCGAAAAGAACTGACGCTGACCCAACAAAATCTTAAAAACACCCGGGCAGAAGCGGCAGCACTCGCCATTGAACTGAAAAACACCAAGAACCCCACCGTTGAACAAGCACAGGCGCTGGAGAAACTGCGCCTGTCTGCCAACGCGTTACAACAAAAGAACATTCAGCTGCGCCAGTCGGTGCAGGATCAGCGCCAGTCGCTGAATGACGCCGGGATTTCCACGCGTCGTCTGAGCAGCGAGCGCCAGAAGCTGAACCAACAAACAGAGCGGACCCAATCCACCCTTGATGCGCAGGGCGAGTCGATGGGGTTGCTGAATCAGCGCCAGGATAAGCTCAATCGTACCCGGGATCGTTACCGCGCCGGCATGGCGCTGGCGGATAACGTGCAAGGTGCCAGCAACAAGGCCAAAGACTTCGTCGAGAAGGGCCGCAAGGTTATCGATTATCTGTCACCTGCGGATGCGAATAACGGTAAGGATCAGGCGGCATCCCTGTCTGTTAATCCGAACAACAGCGGTGCGCAACCGGATATCGCTGAGCTGAACAAGGCGATGGCCAGCATCGGCCCGGTGGCGAAACAAGCCGGCGTCAGTGTCGGTCAGGCGTCGGCGATGATCGGCGTGCTGGCCGAAAACGGCATGACGGGCAGCGCTGCGGGCGCAGGCGTCGGTGCCATGTTGTCGCACGTGCAGGCACCTGATGACAATGCAGACAGCGCGCTGAAAGCGTTGAATGTTGTTACCGCAGACGGCGAGGGCAACAGTCAGCCGATTTTCACGGTGCTCAGCCAGGTGCAGACGGCATTTGAGAAAAACAAAATCGATGCAGCCCAGCAGGCAACCTATCTGCAGGCCATCTTTGGCGAACAGGGCGCGGCTCCTGCCGCTGTGCTCATGAAAGGTGCCGCCAGTGGGCGCCTGGATCAGCTGTCTCAGGCGCCGGCGGCTCAGCAGCCGGTTGATGCCTCCGTTGACACCAACCTGCAAACCATCAGTCAGGACGGCTTATCCGTACAGTCCGTTCTGACCGGCGTGATGAATATTAATCCCCAGCTTTCGGACAGCCTGCTGACGCTGGCGGCCAGTGGACTGACGTTGGTGGACTCGCTCGCCAGCGTGGGGAATATTGTCTGGCCGGTCATTAGCGGGTTGAGCACCATCATGGCGGGCGTTGAACTGCTGGGCGGTGCGTTTGCCATCATCGGTGGCGCGATTACGGCGACGCTGGGCGCAATTACGCTGCCGGTTGTGCTGCTTGGCGCGGCTATCGCGGCGGGCGCGATGCTGGTTTATCAGTACTGGGAGCCGATCAGCGCCTTTATCAGCGGCGTTGCTCAGGGCTTTAGTGCAGCGATGGGGCCGATAAGTGACGCGTTCGCGCCGCTGAAGCCGGTATTTGACTGGTTCAGCAACAAAGTCTCTGAGCTGGGCTCCTGGTTCTCAAAGCTGCTGGAACCGGTGAAGTTTTCTCAACAGGAACTGGCCTCGGCAGGGGAGATGGGACAGCGCTTCGGCAATATGCTGGCGACGGCACTCAAATTACCCGGTGAAGCCCTGAATCAGCTGCGGGGCGGCATTGACTGGGTGCTTGGCAAGCTTGGCATCATCGATGAGAAATCTGACAAGGTGAAAGACAAGCTGCCTCCGCCCAAAATGCGCGATCAGGACGACGAGGATGAGGATAACGCGGATGCCCGTCCGGCCGCATCGCGCGCCAGCCTGAACAGCACGCTCAATCAGCCTTTGCCCTCGGTTAACAATTCAAACGTGGATAACCGGCAGCACACGGTCACCAACAATATCAATGTGACGGGCGATCCTCAGGCGATTGGACAGGCCGTCGCGCAGGCTTCCACGGTATCGCCGTGGTCCACGGCTGATCGCAGCTATAACTCCATGTTTAGTCTGGATTAATTAACCATGATGATGATATTAGGCATGATGCCGTTTGTACGGCAAACCCTGCCCTTCGACAATTTGCAGCATGACATTACCTATCGCTGGGCGAAAAACAGCCGTGTGGGGCGCCGTGAGTCGACTCAGTTTTTGGGCGGCGGCGACGATAAAATCAAGCTGTCTGGCGAACTCCGGCCTGAAATCACCGGCGGCAATGTCACCCTGTTGGCGCTGAAGACCATGGCCGATGAAGGGCTGGCGTGGCCGCTGATTGGTGGCAATGGCATTATTTACGGCATGTTTGTTGTGACGGATTTCTCGGCTACGCACACGGAGTTCTACAGCGACGGCAGCGCGCGCAAGATAGGCTTTACCCTCAACCTGCTGCGGGTAGACGATTCACTAACCAGTATGTTCGGGGACTTAAAAAGGCAGGCGGAAGAATTGCAAAACCGGGCCAGCGACGCAGCGCAACGGGTCGGCTCTGTCATCAGCAGCGCCACCTCTGCGCTGAACGGAGGGCGCTGAGATGAGCGATATCGCCCCGATTCCCGTGCCCCTGCGCGTTGCGCCTACGCCGGACTTTAGTATCAAAATTGAGACGAAGGATAAAACGGAAGATATTCGTCCACGGCTGATTTCTCTGAAGTTGACGGATAACCGTGGTCTGGAGGTCGATCAGCTGGACCTGGTGCTGGACGACAGTGACGGCCAGTTGGTCATGCCGCCCTTTGGCGCGAAAGTGGTCTTAGAGATAGGCTGGAAGGGGCAGCCGCTTGCAAATAAAGGCTCCTACATCATTGATCAGGTCACCTACCAGGGCGCGCCGGACATGATAACGGTGGTCGCCCGAAGCGCCGATTTTAGCGGTTCGCTCGATGTTAAAATCACTGATTCATATCCGGACATGACAGTTGGCGAGGTTGTGGAGAAAATCGCGAAACGTAACGGACTTACCTCCGACGTGCGGCCGGAGATAGCCAAAAAAAAGATTAAGCATATCGATCAGACGCAGGAAACGGACGGCACGTTCATTACCCGGCTGGCTATGCTGGTTGGCGCTGTGGCGGCGATAAAAGATAAGACGCTGCTGTTCTTTGCCCCCGGGCAGGGCGTGACCGTGAGCGGAAAGCCGATTCCACTCCTGAATCTGAACCGACAGGATGGCGATAAGTATGAGTACAAATTGTTTAAGCGCGACGATTACAGTGGCGTTGAAGCAAAATGGTACGATCAGAAAAAAGCGCAGCAGAAAGGGGTAACCGTCAACACGATACCGCCAGCAACACCGGCGGTGAACCCTGTCCATCCGGCGGCCAAAAATATCCCCACTATCGGGCAACAAGATCCGGGAAAAACCTATGTTTTTGGCAGCAATAAGAAGCTGTTCGTACTGAATACGCACTTCAGTAGCCAGGGGGAAGCAGAGGAGGCGGCTAAAGCGAAGTGGCAGGAACTGCAACGTAACCGGGCTACGTTGAAGATCCTACTCGCGCTGGGTGCTGCTGAGCTGATTCCTGAAACACCGGTCAAAGCCCAGGGCTTTAAATCGGTCATCGATAATCAAAAATGGCTGATTACCAATATCGTGCATACCCTCGATAAAAGTGGATTTACCACCCAGTTGAACCTGGAGCTGATGATTGAAAACGTGGATTACGTCTTAGTGGAAAAACAGGCTGGTTAGATTTAATCTAATTTAAGTTGCTTTTTGTTTAGTCTTTGGCTAATGTTGCACTATGCCAGAGAGGAGAACGACTATGATGCATTGCCCAAAATGTCAGACCGCCGCCCATACGAAAAGCAGTCGCTACGTTTCGAAAGAGACGAAAGAACGTTATCACCAGTGCCAGAACATTAACTGCAGCTGTACCTTTAAAACCCTGGAGAGCGTGTCCGGGATTATCGTCGAACCGGCGCAGATCAATACGGTGCCGGTGATGGCGAAAGGGAGCGATAACCCGTCACCGCAGCTGCTGTAAGCCCAACCCGCGAAAGCGGGTTTTTTTATGGATGCGGATTGGATGGGATGGCTGACAGACGTGGCTGAAGGCCAGCGCGCCGTTGACGTTTAAGGGGGCGACAGCGCCCTCTGGGAGTGCTGTTAATAACTGTACGGCGGGGAGGGCGCGGGCCCTTGGAGTGCTGTTAATAACTGTACGGCGGGGAGGGCACGCGGGCCCTTGGGGGACGTTGGCAATAACTGTACGGGAATGAAAAGATTTCAGGAATGGCAGCACGACAAAATATATTTTCAGTGAATGAAGATGAATCGTGGTGGTATTTTCGGCAGAAGAAAACTCAGGGTTATAAAGCATTTTGGCACTGAGAGTGAGTCCACAGTGAGATTTTAAATTTTGCATGCGAATTCCCTTCTTCCCTGCGGAAGAAGGGAAGGGGCCAAAATCAGTGAACGATATGTGTAAATTTGCTCTCAATCATCACCAGCCCCAACTCTGTTTGCACAAAGCGCGGTGCGGTTAAGTCATCAGTCATGATGTTAACCATCTGGAATAACAAGCCGGTGATATGTTTTTGCAAGTCTGCCGGAGCCTGCTGATTCAGCAATACTAACGTTAACGCGCTGCAATATTGCCGCATCTCTTCTGAGTCTATCGAATCCCTGCTGCGACAGGCTTTGTCGTCACCTTTCTCCAGCGTGAGGCGTTTAATCAGGTGTTCTGGCAGTGGTTTGTCTAACAGAACTTTCAAGACTTCCAGTGCAGCGAGCAGACGACCGCACAGCGCCATGCGATCTGCAATATCATTACATTCAACCAAGGCATCGACATAGCGCACGCACGTATCCAGCACCTGAAAGAGATCGTGCGTGGTGCCGAGCGGCGTTTTCAAGAGGTTTGAGATCGCAGATTCGATAACTGGCTGAATGTCCACGATTTGATGATGGGCGGTTGTGTTACTATCGGTGTTAGCCATAGCGTTGTTCCTTAAGAGTGAACGTTGTGGTCAGACGCTCCGGTATGTGTTGCTGCACTGCCGGGGCGTTGCTCTTATAAAAGGCCTCGTGTTAGTGTGGTCTTTTATAAGGCTAAAATGAGGGAGTAGGTAGCCACATGTCAATAATAATGCGTGAAAAAAAACCAAAAGGTGGAGGCAAGTCTCCACAATTTAAAATGCGCATTGATCCCGCCTTGAAAAAACAGCTCGATGCTGTTGCAACTGAAGAAGGAATTAGTTTAGCAAGCTGGTTGAAAAACCTGGCGAGGGAGGCGTTAAAGGCAAGGGGAATTGAGCCGAAGGGATAAATTTGTGCGTGAAATGTTGAGTTGATTATATGTGTGATAAATGAAAAAAAGCTAAATTTCGCTATTATGAAGTTTTTAATGTGGCCATTACAAGTTTGATAAAATAGCTGAGGCTTTGATGGAGTTGTGAGTAAATGAAGCTTTTCGTTGTATGGTTACTGCAATCTTTTTTCTATCTTGTACCGATTATAGTCAGTGTTGTTGGTGCTTATTTTATTGTGCGATTCGTTCCATTTTACCCAATGGGGTTTGTGGTTGCCTGGGTCGGTATCGTTGCTTATTTTTATATAAGATATAGTAAGTGGGTTTAACTTCAATCGTATAATATTCTTCATGGCGATTTTCAAAAACACCATGAAATTTCAATAGTTATCTGTAATATGATGTTCAGTGAATCGAGCCTTATCCATATTGACTTGCTCAAACTAAATAATCAGGATATAAGATCCTTATAAATGAATGAGCAATCTAAGCTGTATGCTTACAGGATTAGCTATGAGATAACATTCAAATACAATAAGATTGCCTGAAAGAAGAACGGATTATGATAATGGACGAGACAGAAAAAGCAGTATTCGATCTTGTTGAAACCTACAATGGTCGCAGCATATTTACCTTTAAGCGGTATCCGCTCAAACATAATACCGATCTTAATGAAGATTTTCGAATGGACCCGTTAGATGCCTGTGATTTACTGGAAGAATTCACGGAGAAATTTTCAATTAACCCAGATGAAATCAATTTCACTCGCTATTTTCCCGAAGATAATGGCAAAGCAGAAAAGGCGTTGACCATTCAATTACTGATTGACTCGGCACGAGCAGGTCACTGGACGGATGAAGAAAAATCAAAAACAGAAAATACCTTACCCTCAAACTCAGACAGGAAAATAATGAAAAAGGGAACAAACAAGACGATTTATATTTTAGCAGTCATTATATGTTTTCTGATTCTTCCGGAAATAGTGGTTCGTACACTAACCCCTGAACAGCTCGTCAGACTCAGCGATTTCACAAGTCTGGGCGGGATTTTTAGCCACCTCTTTTCGTTAATGATTTTTCTCGGTATAGCATCGATGTTGCTGGGTATTGCCGCTATCTATCTGGCAAAAAAAATCTACCGATATTTAGTCAGATTAAAAAAATAACAGATCCGCTATGTGTACTTCACGCTTTACGAATGTACTCAGAGCATAACTGTGGTAAAGCTGAAAACGTTGAGCGAAAGCAATCCAGGAGAGCTACAGGATCTATGGACCTGTTTTACAGTGGTTGGTCTGCGCAAACTTATTGGGTCAACGTGAGAATAGTAAAGCGTGCCATTCTTAGCCTAACAGGAGGAGTAACAGGAGCGTAGCCATCATGAGCCATGTTTTTCTCCGATGTGCGGATTTAGCCTGAGACATAATCCCGGTATTATCTTTAACCAGGTTGGCCCTTTTTATCATTTTCACTGATTTTCGTGGTGGGATACATCACCAATACATAAGCCCCCATTCCGCAGATTAGTACAGCGAGAGGTCCTACGATCCGCATGACACCTTCATTCATAAAGCCTGTATAGAACATACCAAATACAGTTGCTGTCAAAACCAGTGTTCCCACTATCTCGGAAACAAATTTGAATGACAGTTTAAAGATTCTCGATAGCACGTAATAACGCCTCCGTTCTGTTGGGCTCTTTCCGCAACATTCTTCCATTTCTATCAGGTGCTTCAAAGGTTCTTCAAAAAGGAAGTAGAGTATATCGTAATTATGTATACGTAGCTTCTGCCACAGTGTCGTCACGCTGAAAATCGACCCGTCCGTGGTGCTGGCACGCGGCAGGCCGTGGATAACGCGGTAACTGAGGTAAAGGCGTGTACCGACAAGGCGCAGGCGCACATGTTGCCGCCGATAATTCCCATAAGCAGTACCTGCAAACGGCCAACGCGCTGGTGGAAATCAAAGACGCGGGACTGGTTGCCGACGCCCTTAAAAATTTCAGCCTGTATGATGCCGGTAAGCATGGCGTTTCAGTAGCGGCAGATATGACGGCGGGCGGGGATAAGCTGTCGAGCGTTGATGCCGTTATGCGTCTTTTCAATAAGTGAGCCTTTGCGGGCAACGACTATATCTGCGTTCCCGACGAGACATGGCGGACGCTGTGTTATTGCCAGGCGCCAGGAAAATCGCTACGGAGAGCGAGAAAGCGGTGCTGGAGTAACAGAGAACCTACCGCGTGAAGCTGAACCGCATCGAGATCTCAGCAGCACCGAATGTCAGCTGGCCGGAAAAGCCTGAACAGAAAAATCCCCGTTACAGCGGGGACTATCAGGAAAAATTTTAGAGGCGGGAAGGCTTAATTTTGCCATTCAATCATCTCATCCAGCCGTTTTAAAATATCGGGGAAGTAGCTCTCGTTGATGCCGAAATCGCCTTTAACCTGAACGCTGTCAGCATGTGCTTCAGGACGAAGGTCATATTCAATCATTACACCATCGTCGCCGATTACTTTCCTGATTATCATATTCAGTTGATGGCACTGGCTTTGAAACTCGAAAGGCTTTATTTCACGTTGAGCAATTAAAGCGTGATGGTGCGCTGCAAATTGCTCACGCAGTGCCAGTAGCTCGCTTACCGTAAATTCAGTTTGAAACTGTGCTTTCAGGCCAGGAACAGAAAACTCAACAAAAGATTTTATCCAGTCCCAACGATGATGTTCGGGGTCAATGTCGTTATCGACCACTCTTTCAAAAGGAGAAACCGCAAACGTAAATTTCTCATCTTTAATATCAAACATTTATGCGTTCCTGTCGGTTTTTTTAAAAATACATAAAGTGGGTGATTGTCCAGTCGGACTCTCTTACCACAACTTCCAGTGTGTATTTTTTATACTCAGTAGTGGCCTTTTTACGATAAAGTTTGTACATCTCAATTTCGTATCTGTACAGGCCTTTAACGTTCCGGGGATCGGCAGTTCGCTTACCGTAACGAATAGCTTTTTCCTGAATATGTAAAGGAACGTACCGACCTGTTTCATACATGTGCTTAGCAGCCGTTTCGGTCATTTTCAGGTTGCGTGCAGATAAGCCGAGTTTAAATCGGGCGCGCAAAAATGAAATAGTTCCCTGGCCCAGCTTTGCTGTAATGGCCGTTCGCGTACCCGCTTCAAATAAAGCACGACCAGTGCGGAGGATGCGGAAAACACCAAAAGCAATCAGCGCAATATCAGTTGGATCGAACAAAGGTGTTTCAAGCGGTGCCTCTTCGAGCCGGACAAAATGGCCCTGTGCATCATAAATTTGCCAGAGACCGGGAGCCTGAGCCACGGTGTAGCCGATACATATACCGCTTGTTTCATCGAGCACCGGCTGAGCATTGCGTGGTAGATGTTGTGGCCGAAGCTCAAAAAATTCGCCGGGGGGCAATCTTGACTCAAAAGTGTAATACCGTCCAGGTTCCTGTCTTTCTGCTCTTCCTGAGATCATTCTCGTTCCCTCTTTTTGATGATGGCTGTTAATAGTGCCACAGGAAGACAAAACGATCATTCCACGGTAAATGCCCGCTCATCCTTCAACAAAACCCAATTACATACACGGCATCGCCTGACCTGACACGCTGTGAGTGCATCAGATGTCTGATTACCATCACGATGTTCGCGTCGTCGAAATCAACAACCTCACGAGCACCATTTCCACCGTCTCTAACGCGATTGTCGGGCTGGTCTGTAACGCCGAGGACGTCGACGCTACATAGTTTCCGCTGAATACGCCGGTATTATTAACTGACGTGTAGGGCGGTATCGCCAAAGCCGGGACGAAAGGCACGCAGGGAGGCGATTGCCGACCATGTCAAACCGGTTACGGTCTTGGTGCGCGTGACCGAAGCGGAAACCATCTCGAATATCATCGGAACCACCGACGAAAACGGCCAGTACACCGGTATGAAAGCCCCGTTAAGCGCGCAGACGCAGCTCGACGTTAAGGCCGCGTATTCTCGGCGTGCTGGGCCTCGACTCGCTGGAAGTGGCGACCGCGCTCGCCAGCATCGCGCAGCAGCTGGACCTTAAAAACGCACGAAAGCATAGCGGGGATGATCGTCTCACCGGGCCAGACTAATATGGTGCCGATTTTTACGCTCAACAACAGACAGTCATCATTGCTTCACTGATAGCCCGTGAAAGCGGTTTTTTTTGGTACCTGCGTTCAAAAGGGCGAAAAAAGTCATGCGGTACTTTTGTGACACTGGCCTAAAGAAACAAAAATCCACCTTTGTGAGATGCTTAACTAAATGATTTTAATCACTAAATCTGGTGGCCCCTGCTGGGTTTGAACCAGCGACCAAGCGATTATGAGTCGCCTGCTCTAACCACTGAGCTAAGGGGCCAATGGAGCGGGGATTATAAAGTATCTGTCCGGGGCAATCCAGCGTTGATCGGCTGGTTGCTGAAATAAGCAGCAATGTTTTACTTGCTGATAACTATGATAAAACAGACAAAAACCTCTGGCTGACAGGCGGCGGCATAACCGGCACTGTTATCCTTAATTGTCTTTCCCTGCTTAACAGTGAAAAAAGCCAACCCAAACCACGACGCTGCCCGCCAAATGCGCTTTAATCAGTGACAAGACGATGACAAACAAGGACCCTTTGCGTGAGCGACAGTGAGGCGCGCAGGCGCAAAGCCAGGAGGCAACATGAGCGAACACAATATTAGCGATATCATTGCATCAGATCTGAACGTGCTGTTTTGCGGCATCAATCCCGGTCAGTCGACGGCGCATACCGGCTATCACTTTGCCCATCCCGGCAACCGCTTCTGGAAGGTGATTCATCTGGCAGGGTTTACCGAGCAGCAGCTGAAGCCGGAAGAGGAGCAGCGCTTACTGGAAACCGGCTGCGGCATCACGATGCTGGTCGAGCGGCCCACCATCCAGGCGAATGAACTGGCCAGTGATGAGCTGCGTGATGGCGGTCAGCGGCTGATGGATAAGGTGCTGCGTTATCAGCCTGCTGCGTTGGCTATCCTGGGCAAAGATGCCTTTAAACGCGCGTTTCGTCAGAGCAAGGTGGAATGGGGCGAGCAGCCGATCTACATGGGGAAAACCCAGGTTTGGGTGTTGCCGAATCCGAGTGGGTTAAATCGTGCATCGCTGGAAGAGATCGTGGCGATGTATCGTCAGATGTACGATGCGCTGAAGACACGAGGCTGAAGCTAACGCGTGAAAAGTGGGGCAGGGCGGCAGAAATAAAAAACCCCGGCGAACCGGGGTTTTAACTGACTTAATCGTCGAGGAAGCTGCGCAGCACTTCCGAGCGGCTCGGATGGCGCAGTTTACGCAGGGCTTTCGCTTCAATCTGACGGATACGCTCACGGGTAACGTCAAACTGTTTGCCCACTTCTTCTAACGTGTGGTCGGTGTTCATATCGATACCGAAACGCATGCGCAGCACTTTGGCTTCACGCGCGGTCAGGCCAGCCAGCACATCGTGGGTAGCAGAACGCAGGCTCTCAGAGGTGGCAGAGTCCAGCGGCAGCTCCAGCGTGGTGTCTTCGATAAAATCACCCAGATGTGAATCTTCATCATCACCAATCGGCGTCTCCATAGAGATGGGCTCTTTGGCAATCTTCAGCACCTTGCGGATCTTATCTTCTGGCATCAGCATGCGCTCAGCCAGTTCTTCTGGCGTTGGCTCACGGCCCATCTCTTGCAGCATCTGGCGCGAGATACGGTTGAGTTTGTTGATGGTCTCAATCATATGCACCGGAATACGGATGGTACGCGCCTGGTCAGCGATAGAACGGGTGATAGCCTGACGAATCCACCATGTAGCATAAGTTGAGAACTTATAGCCGCGACGGTATTCAAACTTATCAACCGCTTTCATCAGGCCGATGTTACCTTCCTGAATCAGATCGAGGAACTGCAAACCACGGTTGGTGTATTTCTTCGCGATGGAAATCACCAGACGCAGGTTCGCTTCGACCATCTCTTTCTTGGCACGACGCGCTTTCGCTTCACCAATCGACATACGACGGTTGATGTCTTTAACCTGCTCGATGGTCAGGCCGGTTTCTTCTTCAATCTGCGCCAGTTTCTGCAGAGAGCGCATCACATCATCCTGCACGTCCAGCAGTTTTTCAGACCAGGGCTTGTTCATCGCCAGTGCGGCTTTGAACCAGCTCTCGTTAGTCTCGTTACCGGTGAACAGCGTAATGAAGTTTTTCTTAGGCATTTTGCACACTTCAATACACAGCTTCATGATCAAACGTTCCTGAGTACGGACGCGTTCCATCATTTCACGCATGTTGTTCACCAGGTAGTCGAACTGCTTCGGTACCAGGCGGAACTGCTTAAAGACGTCAGACAGGTTCTGGATCTCGGCAACAGAAGCAGCGTGGCTGCGTCCTTTGCTTTTGATCACATCACGGGTGGTTTCGTACTGGGTGCGCAGGTCAGAGAACTTCTCGCGTGCCAGTTCGGGATCGATAGAGTTATCGTCATCCGAGCTGTCATCATCGCTCTCTTCATCTTCTTCATCGTCGTTATTACGATCGGCTTCAGACAGCTCAGAACCGACGTGCGTTGCGGTCGGTGCCAGGTCTTCTTCTGCGTTAGGATCAACAAAGCCAGTGATTAAATCTGACAGGCGCGACTCACCTGCTTCAACGCGATCGTACTGATCCAGCAGGTAGGTAATGGCTTCCGGATATTCAGCGACGGAGCACTGAACCTGGTTGATACCGTCTTCAATACGCTTGGCAATGTCGATTTCGCCTTCGCGGGTCAGCAGTTCAACGGTACCCATTTCACGCATATACATGCGAACCGGGTCAGTGGTGCGGCCAATTTCAGATTCAACGCTGGATAATACCTGAGCGGCAGCTTCCGCGGCATCTTCGTCAGTATCGGAGCTGTTTTCATTCAGCATCAGATCGTCGGCGTCCGGGGCTTCTTCAACCACCTGGATGCCCATGTCGTTAATCATCTGGATGATGTCTTCGATCTGATCGGAGTCGACGATATCTTCCGGCAGATGGTCATTGACCTCAGCATAGGTCAGATAGCCTTGCTCCTTACCACGGGTGACAAGAAGCTTGAGCTGTGACTGCGGGTTTTGCTCCATAAGACGGTATCCACACTTCTGTTAATTAGATTGGTGTCGGTCGGCAGCGTGCCAACAATAGCAGTGAAGGCCTTTATTCTTGCCGCTGCCTTCGTCGCGGCCTGGGCTTTGCCCATTAGTAATCGGCACTTAAGCCGCAAATTTTATGTCGGGCCTGGCTTACTCGCCATGTTTGTCTCTGGACGTGCCCATCATCCTCACGTACTTCAGTACGCTAAGGTAACGGCACAGAAACAAAACGTGCTTCGCCCATCAAATTTTTAAGCCTGCCGCTTCGGTTACAGGAAGCAGCAGGCCGGATAATGCATCATTTCTTCGCGAAGGCCTGGCTCAGTGTCCAGAGTTCGCGGCGCTCGTCGCTACTCAGCCCGTGCGTGCGTTCACGCGCAATCAGGAACTCCAGTCGTTCTTCCAGTGCCGAGTCATAAATGCTCGCAAGGGAGTCCTGAAATACCGCTTCGCTTTCCTCATCCACTATCATGTGGTTCCAAACGGCCAGTGTTTCAAGCGTCTGGCTAAAATTTGTTCCGCGATATAACTCTAGTAGCTGACCTGTGGTCAATCCAGGATTCTCGTTACAACGCGTCACTAATTCGATAAATAGCGGTAAACCGGCCATTTTCGACTCGGCAAGCCCATCCAGAGACGGCACCAGTGTTGCCAACTGCGGATTCTGGATCAGCAGCGCCACTAATACACGCATCGTGGTGCGTTTGAGTGGCGGGGCCACCGGTGCGCTTCCGCCCGGTGCCTGCTTTGGCATCAGCTTTTCAAGCTGAGAGTCATCCAGAATACCTAATTTGTTACCCAGCTCCTGACGCAGATAAATGCGCAGTGTTTCACCGGGAATCTGTGTGATCAACGGCAGCGCCAACGTACTTAAACGTGCTTTGCCGTCGCGAGAGCTCAAATCTACCTGAGGTAGCAGGCTGTCAAAAAGAAACGAAGAGAGCGGCATCGCCTGCTCCATCCTCGCCTCAAATGCGGCTTTACCCTCCTGGCGAACCAGCGTATCCGGGTCTTCGCCGTCGGGTAGAAACATAAAGCGTAGTTGACGACCGTCATTCATGTAAGGCAATGCTGTTTCAAGTGCACGCCATGCGGCTTCACGTCCGGCACGATCGCCGTCATAACAGCAAATCACGTTGTCCGTACTGCGAAACAGCAGTTGAATATGTTCAGCCGTCGTGGATGTCCCCAGCGATGCCACCGCGTAATCCACGCCGAACTGCGCCAGGGCAACCACATCCATATAACCTTCAACCACCAACAAGCGTTTAGGCTCAGGATGATTTTTTAACGCTTCATACAGACCGTAAAGTTGACGGCCTTTATGAAAAACAGGCGTTTCAGGTGAGTTCAGATACTTAGGCGTATCATTACCCAGCACGCGGCCGCCAAAGCCGATGACGCGGCCTCGCTTATCGCGAATCGGAAACATCACGCGCTCGCGAAAGCGGTCATAAACCCGGCCTTTGTCATTACTGACCAGCATGCCTGCTTCCATCAACGACTCGCGATCTTCAGGCTGTTTGCCAAAGCGTTTCAGGACGTTGTCCCAACCGGCGGGCGCATAGCCAATCGCAAAATGGTTGATGATGTCGGCGCTCAGACCGCGATGCTCAAGATAATCGCGAGCTGACTGGGCGCTGGATTGCTGCAAACTCTGCTGATAAAACCCGTTCAGGTTTTCCATCAGTTGGTACAGGCTCTGGCGCTGATGGCGTTCCATCTGGCTTGGCCCGTTGCCGGCTTCGTAAGGTACGTCTAAACCATGGGATGTGGCTAACTCTTCGATGCTCTCAACAAACTCAAGCCGATCATAGTTCATCAGAAAATCGATGGCGTTACCGTGAGCGCCGCATCCAAAGCAGTGATAAAACTGCTTTTCGCCATTTACGGTGAAAGAGGGCGTTTTCTCATTATGAAAAGGACAGCACGCGTGATAATTTTTTCCCTGCTTTTTCAGCTTAACGCGAGCATCGATTAACTCCACGATGTCCGTGCGGGCAAGTAAGTCATTGATAAATACGCGTGGAATTCGTCCTGCCATAAGCCCCGTTTTTTCAGCTCATAAACGACAACAAGCCGCGCTTCCTTTCGGAAAGCACGGCCTTTTACTTGACTCGGTCTGCGTTTATCACGCTGTGGAGGCGAACCTCCGGGAAATTAGTACAGACGAGTGCGGCGTGCGTTTTCGCGAGCCAATTTTTTGGCATGACGCTTAACTGCAGATGCTTTAGCGCGCTTACGTTCGGTCGTTGGTTTTTCATAAAATTCACGACGACGAACTTCAGCTAAAACGCCTGCTTTCTCGCAGGAACGCTTAAAGCGACGCAGTGCTACGTCAAATGGCTCGTTTTCACGTACTTTAATTACCGGCATGTAACTCTCACCTCAATAAAATTCGGTTTTGCTGCTGACTGCGGCGTCAGCACATTTCAAAATGGTGCAGCATTTTACTCCAACTCGCGTCGGCTTGTAAAGCACCATGGATAATTTAGAACCAACAGGAGCGATTGCCTGTGCGGCTGCCGGTTTTTTCCAGGGGCGGAAGTATAGCGCACTCTTTAGGCAGCGGAAAATGACTTTTTGCGTGGATGGGGTCCTCTTTTCACACAAGGGCTATGCTAAACTGCGCGCCGCAAGAATGAGGTGAAGCCATGCGAATTCTGGGTATTGAAACATCGTGCGATGAAACCGGCATCGCAATTTATGATGACGAGGCTGGCCTGGTGGCCAACCAGCTATACAGTCAGGTAAAACTGCATGCCGATTACGGCGGTGTAGTGCCGGAACTGGCATCGCGCGATCACGTACGCAAAACGGTGCCCCTGATCCAGGCGGCGCTGAAAGAGGCGGGTTTGCAGCCGCAGCAGATTGATGCGGTGGCGTATACCGCAGGCCCGGGTTTGGTGGGCGCATTACTGGTGGGCGCCACGATTGGGCGCGCGCTGGCCTTTGCATGGAAAGTTCCTGCCGTGCCCGTGCACCATATGGAAGGGCATCTGCTGGCACCGATGCTGGAAGAGAATCCGCCACCGTTTCCGTTTGTGGCATTGCTGGTTTCAGGTGGTCATACCCAGTTAATCAGCGTCACCGGCATTGGCGAATACCAACTGCTGGGCGAGTCGATTGACGACGCGGCAGGTGAAGCCTTTGATAAAACCGCCAAACTGCTGGGGCTGGATTATCCTGGCGGCCCAATGCTGGCGAAAATGGCGCAGCAGGGCACCGCTGGGCGGTTCACGTTTCCGCGTCCGATGACCGATCGTCCTGGGCTGGATTTTAGTTTCTCGGGCCTGAAAACCTTTGCGGCGAATACCATTCGTGGCAATGACGACGACGAGCAAACCCGGGCCGATATCGCGCGGGCGTTTGAAGATGCCGTGGTGGATACGCTGGCGATTAAGTGCAAACGCGCACTGGATCAAACCGGCTTTAAGCGTCTGGTTATTGCGGGCGGCGTCAGTGCAAACCGTACCCTGCGCGAGCAGATGGCCGTGATGATGCAAAAGCGCGGCGGAGAAGTCTTTTATGCCCGACCTGAGTTTTGTACCGATAACGGCGCGATGATTGCTTATGCCGGCATGGTACGCCTTAAAGGCGGTACGCGGGGTGAGCTTGGCGTCAGCGTCAGGCCGCGTTGGCCACTGTCGGAACTGCCCGCCATTTGAAATAAAAAAAAGCCGGTTAGCCGGCTTTTTTTACGCTTAGGGTTTCTTTTTCCGCTTCCAGATTTTGCTTTCCTGACCGCGCCACAGGCGCTGAATATTGTCATGATGACGCAGCAAAATCAGGCAGGAGAGCATAGAAACCGGAAAGGTGAACTGGGGTTTAAACCACCAGACATAAAACGGCGCAATCAGCGCGCTGACAATCGCCCCAAGCGATGAGTAGCCGCTCAGCAGCACGGTCAGCAGCCATGTTCCCGTCATCAGTCCGGTCAGGTCCCAGCCAATCGGGGCGATAGCACCAAAGGCCGTCGCCACACCTTTCCCGCCGCGAAAGCGAAAGAACACCGGGTAGATATGGCCCAGACAGGCGGCAATCGCCGTTAAGCCCAGATAAAGGGGTGAGACATGAAACAGGTACGCCAGCCACACGGGCACCATACCTTTCACAATATCGAACACCAGTACAGACGCAGCCGCCAGCTTGCCGCCAATACGCAGCACGTTGGTTGCGCCCGGGTTGCCTGAACCGTGGGTGCGGGGATCGGGTAAACCGGCAAGTTTGCAGACCAGAATGGCACTGGAAATTGAACCGCACAGATACGCGAAAATAATCATACCAAGCGCGAAAGCACTCATAACACCGTCCCGTTTCCTTTGGGGTCGTTTTGATCACGTCAAGCATGGATAATACGCACAATCTGCCGGAAGTGGTATCCGGCGCGACCAAAAACAGAGAGCATCATCATGGATATCGTCTTTATTGAACAACTCACCGTCTTCACCACCATTGGCGTTTACGACTGGGAGCAGGGAATACAGCAGAAGCTGGTGATCGATGTAGAGATGGCGTGGGATAACCGCCAGGCGGCCGCCAGCGACGATGTGAAAGACTGCCTGAGCTATGCCGACGTCTCCGACGCGATCCTGACGCATCTGACAGGACAGCGTTTTGCCCTGGTCGAGCGCGTAGCGGAAGAAATCGCGGATCTGTTGATGAACCGTTTCAATTCGCCTGGTGTGCGCATCAAGGTAGCAAAACCGGGCGCTGTGGCGCAGGCAGCGCAGGTTGGCGTGCGTATTCAGCGCGGGACTATTCCTAAATAATTATGATGTGATTGCCATCACAATGAAACCAAACCAAATTATTGTCTGTCTCAGGTGCTGCCGTTTCGTTGCGACTGACTAAACGGCAATTGAGCTTAAGGTTTTACTCAGAGTGAAGCAGATAAGATTAAGGCGATAGCGCTGCTGCTAGCGCCTTTTTAATGGTTTTAAAACGGACAGAGGGAATACATTGATGGCAGATCTTCATCAGCTGTGGGTAGCTGCAATCCTGGGCGTGGTCGAAGGGTTAACCGAGTTTTTACCGGTCTCTTCCACCGGGCACATGATTATCGTGGGGCACCTACTGGGCTTTGAGGGCGATAAAGCGGAAACCTTTGAGGTCGTCATTCAGTTAGGTTCCATTCTTGCTGTGGTCGTGATGTTTTGGCGGCGTTTGTTTGGATTAATCGGTATCCACTTTGGTGAAGTCAAACACGAAGGCGTGGGAACGGGTCGCTTAACCCTGATTCATATCCTGTTGGGGATGATCCCCGCAGTGGTGGTCGGGCTGGCGTTGCACGATCAGATTAAAACCTTGTTTAATCCGATTAACGTGATGTATGCGCTGGTGGTCGGCGGCTTACTGCTGCTGGCGGCGGAATTCCTGAAACCCAAACAGCCAAAAGCCGTCGGCGTGGATGATATTACCTATCTTCAGGCGTTTGCGATTGGCTGCTTCCAGTGTCTGGCGCTGTGGCCGGGCTTCTCGCGTTCAGGTGCCACCATTTCAGGTGGGATGCTGATGGGCGTGAGCCGCTATGCCGCATCCGAGTTCTCGTTTATCCTGGCCGTCCCGATGATGATGGGTGCTACCGGGCTGGATCTGTACAAAAGCCTTGGCTTCCTGTCGATGGCCGACTTCCCGATGTTTGCCGTTGGCTTTATCACCGCCTTTGTTGTCGCGCTGCTGGCCATCAAAGTCTTCCTGGAACTGATCAAACGTATCTCTTTCGTGTCGTTTGCCATCTACCGCTTTATCGTGGCGGGCGCGGTCTACATGATTTTCATGTAAGCCATTATGACGCGGCCGGGTGACTGGCCGCGTTAAGCTACGCGTTGTTCGACCGCGGCAATACGCCGTCGCGTTAACTCTTCCCGCACCTCAATGCCTTTAAATCCTGCCTCGACCACCGCCTTAGAGGACACCGCCTGAGCCAGTGCAAACGCACGTCGCAGGTAATCGCCTTGCGGATAAGGCATGCTGGCAAGACCACCGCGTCCGCGGGCATCCGCTTCACTACACAGCGCCAGTTGGTTCACCCGTTCGGGTTTGCGCCAGGCATCAAGACGGTCAAATAACGCAACCAGAGATTCAGCAGGGCGCTGCTCAATGGTATGCATCATGTCGTGAAACTCCGTTACCAGCAGCGCTAAATCACGAATCGCATTGGGCACGCGTAAACGCTGGCACAGTGCGGCGACCAACGGAACGCCCGCCGCGCCGTGTCCATGATGGCTGGGCCATTTCTCCACGGGAGTTAATGCCTTACCGACATCGTGGAACAGCGTCGCAAAACGCACGTCGATAGCGTCTGATAAGGCCGCTGACAGGGTTAAGGCCATCAACGTATGCACCCCGGTATCGATTTCAGGGTGCCATCTGGCGGGAGCGGGGACGCCGTACAGGTTATCTATTTCCGGAAACAGCACCCGTAAGGCACCGCAGTCACGCAGCACCTGGAAGTAGACCTGAGGATTATGCGAAGTGAGCGCTTTTTCCGTTTCTTTCCAGACGCGTTCGGCCGTGAGATCGGCCAGTTCGCCGCTCTCCGCCATTTGTTGCATCAGGGCCTGGGTTTCATCGGCAATGCGGAAGTTGAGATGGGCAAAGCGCGCGGCAAAGCGTGCAACGCGCAGCACGCGCAGGGGATCGTCACTAAAGGCATCGGACACGTGGCGCAGCTGACGGGCAGCGATATCCTGTTGCCCGTGATAGGGATCATAAAGCTCACCCTTCTCATCCTGGGCGATGGCGTTAATCGTCAAATCGCGCCGCTGTAAATCCTGCTCCAGGGTGACGTCCGGTGCCGACCAGGTGGTAAAGCCGGTATAGCCTTTGCCGTTTTTCCGCTCGGTACGTGCCAGCGCGTACTCTTCCCGGCTGTCGGGATGGAGGAACACGGGGAAATCGCGGCCTACCTGCTGATAGCCTTGTTCCAGCATGATTTCTGGCGTCGCGCCAACCACCACCCAGTCTTTGTCTTTAACCGGCAATTTCAACAGCGCATCACGTACCGCGCCGCCAACAAGAAAGGTCTTCACGCACAACTCCAGAGATAAATAAGTGAACTGCGCGTCCGGGGGCTTCCGGCACCTGAATCCAGACGGGCACGAACTCTATTGTTGCACAAATTCGGCATATTGCAGACAGGCCAAAAGGGGCATCTGGCGATCCCCTGATAGCGAGCTGTGATGCAGACTAGTTCATCCAGCGATCGTTTTTCTTCCGGCGCGGCACCATATGCGGCAGCAGCAGACCGAGCAGCAGGCCCACACCGAGCACGCCGCCGCCATACATAAACCACTGCATGATGATCGTGCGCTGCTTGTCATCCAACTGAACGTTGGCGGCGCTGACTTTCTTCTGGGCCACAATCAGTTCGTTTTTAAGTTTCTGATTTTGCTCTTTTAAGCCGTTAATCACGCTGTCGCTGCTGGCGACTTTATTCTGCATTTCTGCCGTGCGCTGGTTCCAGCTGTTATCGATATTCGCTAACTTAGCCGTCAGGTCTTTCACCTGTTGCTCCAGCTGTGGAACCCGGGTGCGCAGGCTGGGGTTTTCACTCAGCTGCGACAGCGGGATCCAGACGGTACGGCCTTCGGCATCGCGCACCTGACCATATTTGGTGGCGTCATTGGTCTGCAGCAACTGGACTTGTTCACCGGCGTTCAGCTTGCCGAGCAGGCGAAACTGATCGCCAGGGCCGCTGCGAACCCAAGTGGATAATTCGTCAGAAACGTAACGTTTTTCATCAGCGTGAGCAGGTGCAAGGGTGCTGAGGGCCAGCAAAGTGATTCCAGTGAGTGTGATTTTTTTCATTAGATTTCGTTTTGCTTAAAATGAAGATAATTTACCGGCACAGTCTGTAGAGGCTTCGCATAAATCTGAATGAGAACTATCCTGGTCTCATGACAGTGCGAAAAGGGTAGCGAAAGCACAAAGAAAGCAGAGACAGCCCGGCTTCTGTGCATTACTCTTCGCCTGAAAACCCCTAACCTTCAGCTCAGTGGATGCAGCAGAAGATAACCTGAAACAGGTAGGGAATATATCCTCAAGTACCAGCGGCGTTAGTGAATAAAAAAATATGACCATCGAGATCGAGCTTAAGTTCATTGCTAAACCAAATGCTGCCGGGAAACTGGCAGAACGGCTGGCGGCATTCCCGCATCAGCATCAGGCTGCCCGTCAGCTGACCAATATCTATTTTGAAACCGACGATAACCAGTTACGTCGATGGAATATGGGATTACGCATTCGTGGCGTGGACCAGCGCTACGAAATGACGCTGAAAACCGCCGGCACCACGCTGGGCGGGCTTCATCAGCGAGGCGAATACAACGTTGAACTGACCGAACCGACGCTGGACATCAGCCGTCTGCCAGCCGACATCTGGCCGGAAGGCACCGACGTTGCGGCATTACAGCAGCGCCTGCAGCCGCTGTTCAGCACCCATTTTGAACGTGAGATCTGGGTGGTCACGGCGGGCAGCAGTGATGTCGAAATTGCCTGCGATCGGGGCGAAGTCACGGCGGGGGAGTTTAGTGAACCCTTGTCAGAGGTTGAGCTTGAGCTAAAAGGCGGCCAGCGTAGCGAGATGCTGACGTTTGCCCGGCAGTTAATTGCCGTTGGCGATCTGCGGATGGGCAGCCTGAGCAAGGCTGCGCGTGGTTATCAGTTAGCGAAAGGCAATCCGCCGCGTGAGTTAAAACCCTTTCCGCTGTTAAAAGCGGGGCCGAAAGCCACGGTGGAAGAGGGCATGGTCGCGGCCATGGCGGCAGGTCTTGACCACTGGCAATATCATGAAGAAGTGTGGCTGCGTGGCAACAAGCGGGCCAGGGAAGCGGTGCGTGAGGCGCTGGATGTGCTGCGTCAGGCATTCGCGCTGTTTGGTGCGTTAGTGCCGCGCAAGGCCAGCAGCGAGCTGCGTCAGAAACTCACTACGCTGGAAGAGACGCTGTTGAACGAGGATGTTGACGCCGACAGCTTCTGTTTTTCTGCCCTCTCTGTGGAAACCCAGTTAGCACTTACTCACTGGTTAGCCGAGTCGCACTGGCGGCAGTGGATTGATGAAAAAGGACAAACCAAGCTGAACGGCTCCTTTAAACGCTTTGGCGATATCATGCTGGGCCGCATCAATGCCGACCTGAAAGAAACCTTCAGCACCATTCACCAGACTAACGAGTATCAGGACAAGGCCACACGTCTGGATCGGCAGTTGCTGGCGGTCCATTTACTGGCGGGCGCCTACTCGCCGGACGCGGTGCACGACTGGCTGGCACCGTGGCAGCAGCTGCAGCGCGCAATCAGGGATCAGCAGCACGCCAGCCTGGATTGGTTAAAGGCCCAGGCCATGAAACAGCCACCATTTTGGCTAACCAGCGGCTCGCCACGCTGAGTCACACCGCACGCTATCAGGGAGAGAACATGTTGCCATCCTTACCCAACCTATTGCGCACGCAGGCCGCGCAGGCCGTCGAACAGCTCGGTCTTGCGGATTCCGCCCTGAGTGAGGCACAGCTTGCCGGTCTGGCGTTCAGCGACTTTGTGCTGGATAACCTGCAGCAGAATCCGGACTGGTGGCAAGCCATCGCCGCGCAGTCGCCTCAGGCCGACGAGTGGCAGCAGTATACGCAGTGGTTGGACAGTGACATGGCAGCGGTAGACAGTGAAGCCAGCCTGATGCGCGTGCTGCGCCTGTTTCGTCGTCGCATGCTGGTTCGCATTGCCTGGATGCAGTGCTTACATCACGCCACGACAGAGCAGACGCTGCAGCAGTTAAGCGTGTTAGCCGAGGTGCTGATCGACGCCGCGCGCGCCTGGGTTTATCAGGACTGCTGCCGCGAGTTTGGCACGCCCTGCAATGCCGCAGGTGAGCCACAGCCGCTGCTGATCCTCGGTATGGGTAAGCTGGGCGGCGGCGAGCTGAATTTCTCGTCGGATATCGACCTGATTTTTGCCTGGCCGGAAAATGGCACGACGCGCGGCGGTCGCCGTGAACTCGACAATGCGCAGTTTTTTACCCGTATGGGCCAGCGCCTGATTAAGGTGCTCGACCAGCCCACGGCGGACGGTTTTGTTTACCGGGTGGATATGCGCCTGCGTCCGTTTGGCGACAGCGGGCCGCTGGTCATGAGCTTTGCCGCTCTGGAAGATTATTACCAGGAGCAGGGCCGCGACTGGGAGCGGTACGCGATGGTGAAAGCCCGGCTGATGGGCGATGAGCAGGATCGCTGGAGCCAGGAGCTGCAACAGATGCTGCGGCCCTTTGTTTATCGCCGTTACATCGATTTCAGCGTGATCCAGTCGTTGCGTAATATGAAAGCGATGATCTCGCGCGAAGTGCGCCGCCGTGGGCTGAAAAACAATATCAAGCTGGGTGCCGGTGGGATACGTGAAACGGAATTTATCGTGCAGGTGTTTCAGCTGATTCGCGGTGGACGTGAGCGCTCGCTTCAGCTCAGAGCCTTGTTACCCACGCTGTCGGCTATTGAATCCCTGGCATTGCTGCCACCTGAACAGGTTGCTGCACTGCGCGCTGCCTACCTGTTTCTGCGCAGGCTGGAAAACCTGCTGCAAAGCCTGACAGACGAGCAAACGCAAACGCTGCCGGAAGAGGCATTACCGCGCGCCCGTCTGGCGTGGGCGATGCAGTGTGATGACTGGTCCATGCTGAGCGCACAGCTGGACACGCACATGGCCGCCGTGCGGGCCATTTTCGATGAGCTGATCGGGGAAGATACACCGGATGTTGGCGATCGGCCCGAACTGGCCGATTTCAATATGCTCTGGCAGGACAGCCTGGAGGACAGTGAGCTGGCGCCGCTGGTGCCGCAACTGGATACCGCGCAGTGCCAGGCACTCAATCAGGCGCTGGAGGCGTTTCGCCAGGATATCAGCCGCCGTACCATCGGCCCGCGTGGTCGCCAGGCGCTGGATCAGCTCATGCCACGGCTGCTGAGTGAAGTGTGTTTGCGCAACGATGCCGCAGTGACCTTCAGCCGACTGGCACCGTTGCTGCTGAGCGTTCTGACCCGCAGCACCTATCTTGAACTGCTGACCGAGTACCCCGGTGCGTTACGTCACCTGATTCGCCTCTGTGCGGCCTCGCCGATGGTGGCAAGCCAGCTGGCACGTTATCCCCTGCTACTGGATGAGCTTCTTGATCCCGCCACGCTGTATCAACCCACCGCCACCGATGCCTATCGTGATGAGCTACGTCAGTATCTGATGCGCATTCCCGCTGATGATGAAGAACAGCAGCTTGAAGCATTGCGCCAGTTTAAACAGGCACAGCTGTTACGCATCGCGGCGGCTGACATTGCAGGCACGATGCCGGTGATGAAAGTGAGCGATCACTTAACCTGGCTGGCCGAAGCCATCATTGAATCGGTGGTGCAACAGGCATGGAATATGATGGTACAGCGCTATGGCCGACCGTCACACCTTGTGCATGAGCACGAACGGGGCTTCACGGTATTGGGCTACGGCAAGCTGGGTGGATGGGAACTGGGCTACAGCTCGGATCTCGATCTGGTTTTCCTGCATGACTGCCCGCTGGAAGCGGTCACGCAGGGAGAACGCAGCATCGACGGCCGTCAGTTTTATCTGCGGCTGGCGCAGCGCATCATGCATCTGTTCAGTACCCGCACCTCGTCCGGTATTTTGTACGAAGTAGATGCGCGACTGCGTCCGTCGGGGGCGGCTGGCATGTTGGTCAGCACCTTTGAAGCCTTCGACGACTACCAGCGCAATGAAGCCTGGACATGGGAGCATCAGGCGCTGGTTCGGGCCCGCGTGGTGTTCGGTGAACCCGCCTTGAGCGAGCGCTTTAGCGCCATTCGCCGTGCCATTCTCTGCCTGCCTCGCGACGCAACGGCGTTGCAAACCGACGTCAGAGAGATGCGTGACAAAATGCGCGCGCATCTGAGTAATAAGCATAAAGGCCGCTGGGAAATCAAAACCGACGAAGGCGGCATTACGGATATTGAGTTTATCGCGCAGTATCTGGTGCTGCGTTACGCGGCCACGCAGCCCGCCTTAACGCGCTGGTCGGACAATGTGCGGATTTTTGAACTGATGGCCACCCATCAGAAAATGTCAGATGAGGAAGCGGCTGCGCTTACCCATGCTTATGTCACGCTGCGCGATGCGCTGCACCATCTGGCGCTTCAGGAGCAGCCGGGGCACGTTGAACCCGACGCATTCGCGCAGGAAAAACAGGCGGTGAACGGCAGCTGGCAGCGCTGGCTACAGTCACCACAATCTCTCACGGCGTGAGGCTGATAGCACCTGTCGCAACTGTGTTATCATCCGCGCACTATTTTGAATGCAGTCTGGAGTGTCTGGAATGAAAGTTACTCTGCCCGCGTTCGGCCAGGCCTCGGTGCTGGTCGTCGGCGATGTCATGTTGGATCGTTACTGGTACGGCCCCACCAGCCGTATTTCTCCTGAAGCCCCGGTTCCGGTGGTGAAAGTAGAAACCGTTGAAGAACGCCCAGGCGGCGCCGCTAACGTGGCAATGAACATTGCTGCGCTGGGTGCCGGTTCCCGTCTGATCGGACTCACCGGTGAAGACGATGCGGCTCAGGTACTGAGTAAAACGCTGAAAGATGTTCGTGTTGACTGCGATTTTGTCACGTTAAAAAGCCATCCCACTATTACCAAACTGCGTGTGCTTTCGCGCAATCAGCAGCTTATCCGCCTGGACTTTGAAGAAGGGTTTGAGCAGGTTGATGCCGCCCCGATGCACGAAAAAATGCGTCAGTCGCTGTCCCGCAGCGGTGCGGTGGTGCTGTCGGATTACGGCAAAGGCGCGCTGGACAGCGTTCAGCAAATGATCACGCTGGCACGCGAAGCGAATGTGCCCGTACTGATCGATCCAAAAGGCACGGATTTTGCGCGCTACCGCGGTGCGACGCTGCTGACGCCCAACCTGTCTGAGTTCGAAGCCGTGGTCGGCAAGTGCAAAACAGAAAACGAGATTGTTGAACGTGGTATGCAGCTCATCGCCGACTGCGACCTTTCCGCCCTGCTGGTCACCCGTTCTGAGAACGGTATGACGCTGCTCCAGCCCGGCAAGGCTCCGCTGCACCTGCCTACGCTGGCGCAGGAAGTCTTTGACGTTACCGGCGCCGGGGATACCGTGATTGGCGTGCTGGCCGCAGTATTAGCCGCGGGTGACTCGCTGGAAGAAGCCTGTTTCCTGGCTAACGCTGCCGCAGGCGTGGTAGTGGGCAAGCTCGGCACCTCGACCGTCAGTATCGTCGAACTGGAAAACGCGATTCGCGCGCGTCCTGAACGCGGCTTTGGCATTATGACCGAAGCTGAACTCAAAGACGCCGTTGCGATGGCACGTCAGCGCGGCGAAAAAGTGGTAATGACCAACGGTGTCTTCGACATCCTGCACGCCGGGCATGTTTCGTACCTTGCCAACGCGCGCAAGCTGGGCGATCGCCTGATTGTCGCGGTAAACAGCGATGCGTCCACTAAGCGCCTGAAAGGCGACAGTCGTCCGGTGAACCCGCAGGAAAACCGCATGATTGTGCTGGGTGCGCTGGAAGCGGTGGATTGGGTGGTGCTGTTTGAAGAAGACACGCCTCAGCGTCTGATCGCCAGCGTGCTGCCCGATCTGTTAGTGAAGGGCGGAGATTACAAACCTGAAGATATCGCGGGCAGTAAAGAAGTCTGGGCAAATGGCGGTGACGTACGCGTGCTCAATTTTGAAGATGGTATCTCGACCACCAACATCATCAAAACCATTCGCGGCGACTGAATGATGATGGCGGGAGCCTGCGCGCCCGCCATCCCTTTATTTAGCGGTCTTGTCAGCAGGGTTTGCTGCCGGAACGATTGCCGGTGCCGGGCCGGGTGTGCTGGTGGCAGTGGGCGCGGCAGAAGCCGAACTCTTGCTTTCCAGCTGAGCCAGACGTTGCTCCAGCGCCGCCAGTTTTTCCCGCGTACGCAGTAACACCTGAGTCTGTACATCAAACTCTTCACGGTTGACCAGATCCATGCGGGTCATTTGTGCCTGCAGCGTCTGCCGGATTTTCTTCTCGACATCATCGCCAAATTCACGAACTCCCTTCGGCAGCGCGTCATGAACCTGACGGGCCATTTGTTCAATTTTTTTCGTGTCGATCATGATGGTTTCCTGATTACGGGTTGCTATGGCAGCATTTTACCAACGCTATGGTGACTTAAGTGTAATGCCTGAATTGAAAAGGTTAAACCTGAAATCCTTAGCGCAAAAAATGCTAAAGCAATAATGGCTTTCTGCATTGCCGCCCCGAATGGGAAGCGTTATAGTTAAAACGCTTATTCTCAGGGCGGGGCGAAATTCCCCACCGGCGGTAAATCAGCCCAGGCTGACAGCCCGCGAGCGCTTCACTCTCATGGTGAAGGTCAGCAGATCCGGTGAAATTCCGGGGCCGACGGTTAAAGTCCGGATGGGAGAGGGTAACGACATTTGTCAGGCATTATGTCTGTTTTGCGTCATTGCTACGTCTTTAAGGCGTCACTCCTAAGCTTGCCCTGATTCTGGTAACCCAATACATTTATAAGGTTTTATTACCATGAATCAGACTCTACTTTCTGAATTTGGCACGCCGAAACAGCGTGTAGAACGTGCTATCGCAGCGCTACGCGAAGGTCGCGGTGTGATGGTGCTCGACGATGAAGATCGTGAAAACGAAGGCGATATGATTTTCGCCGCTGAAACCATGACCGTCGAGCAGATGGCGCTCACCATTCGCCACGGTAGCGGCATCGTTTGTCTTTGCCTGACCGAAGAACGCCGCCAGCAGCTGGCGTTGCCGATGATGGTGGAAAACAATACCAGCGCCTACGGCACGGGTTTTACCGTCACCATCGAAGCGGCGAAAGGCGTTACCACAGGTGTTTCCGCCCAGGATCGTCTCACTACTATTCGCACCGCGATTGCCGATAACGCTAAGCCAGAAGACTTAAACCGTCCTGGCCACGTTTTCCCGCTCCGTGCACACGATGGCGGCGTTCTGGCCCGTGGCGGTCATACGGAAGCGACCATTGATCTCGTTACGCTGGCGGGCTTTAAACCTGCAGGCGTGTTGTGTGAACTGACGAATGACGACGGCTCGATGGCCCATGCGCCTGAAGTCATCGTCTTCGCGAAACAACATGCTATGCCGGTGGTTACCATCGAAGACCTGGTCGCCTATCGTCGCGAGCATGAAACGCGTCAGGCCAGCTAAGCGTTTTCTCATCAGGCCAGATATTCTGGCCTGATTGTTTCACCTGGCACCGCCCGTTTTTCCCTCTGTTTTACCCCTCCATATTATTCAAATTTCCTGAAAGACAACATCATGCTTATCCGCGTGATAACGTCTGCAAACAGCGTATCGTAGTGTTTATTGAGTGAACATATTAAGGATCGCTATGAACCAGGTACGTATGCCGGCACTGTTTTTGGGACACGGCAGCCCGATGAACGCGCTAGAAGAAAACCGCTACACCGAAGCCTGGCGTCAAGCCGGTGCCACGCTGCCACGACCACGGGCGATCCTGGCCATTTCGGCTCACTGGTACACCCAGGGAACGGCGGTCACCGCGATGGAGAAGCCGCGCACCATCCATGATTTTGGCGGTTTTCCGCAGGCGCTGTTTGATACCCGCTATCCCGCGCCGGGTTCGCCTGAACTGGCAAACGAAATCGCTGAGATTTTATCGCCTGTGCCGGTTTATCAGGACCATGCATGGGGATTCGATCACGGCTCGTGGGGCGTACTCATTAAAATGTATCCTGAGGCGGATATTCCGGTAGTCCAGCTTAGTATCGACAGCGGCAAGCCTGCGGCCTGGCATTTTGAGATGGGCAAAAAGCTGTCTGAACTGCGCGATCGCGGTGTCATGATCGTTGCCAGCGGCAATGTCGTGCACAACCTGCGTAAGGTTCTGTGGGGCGGCGGAAACGCTTATGACTGGGCGACCGGATTCAACGACTATGTGCGCGATAATCTGGCGGTTCAGGCCGAGGCAGATGCACATCCGCTGGTGAATTTTATGCAGCATCCGGATGCGGCGTTATCCAATCCGACGCCGGAACACTTCCTGCCGCTGCTGTATGTGCTGGGATCTCGCCATGCAGACGAGGCCGTCACCGTCCCTGTCGAAGGTATGGAAATGGGCGCTATCAGTATGTTGTCGGTGCAGGTCGGCTAGTATGAAAACAGGCCAGCGTGCTGGCCTGGATAAGAACAGTCAGTCGATGAACGCGTGCGGATAAAAACGCGAAAGATCCTGGGTGATCAGGTCGCGATCTTCACGCAGGCCAATGCCTGCAGGCTGATCGTCTATCAACCAGCTGCCAATCAGGGTGTAGCTGTCACCAAATTTTGGCAGAGGGTGAAACTGCTGGACGATCATGCCTTCTTCGCCGTAAGGACCGTCCACACGGGCGATCTCTTTGCCGTTTTCCACAATACGAATATTGGCACCTTCGCGCGAGAACAGCGGTTTGACGACGTACTTGTCCATCGGTGGCACATCGTCTTCGGCAAACCAGGCGGGCAACAGGTTGGGGTGATTCGGGAACATCTCCCACAGCAGAGGCAGCAACGCTTTGTTTGACAGGATGCTTTTCCAGGCAGGTTCCAGCCAGCGTACGCCCGCATCGGCCAGTTTGGTAGAAAACATCTCGCGCAGCATAAATTCCCACGGATAAAGCTTGAACAGATTGCTGATGACCTGATCCTGGGCATCCGTAAACTGGCCTTTCTCCCCCAGCCCTATCTCATCGATGTAGAGAAACTCGCTCGGTAGTCCGGCTTCCGTGGCACAGTCCTGTAAGTATTGCACTGTACCGCGATCTTCATCGGTATCACGGCAGCAGGCGAAATGCAGCCAGTTAAACCCCTGTTGCTGATGAAGCACCGTAAAGCGGTCGATGAGTTTCTCTTGCAGGCTGTTGAACTGATCGCTGCCTTGCGGCAGCTGTCCAGCGTTGAGCTGATCTTCCAGCCACAGCCACTGAAAAAACGCCGCTTCATACAGCGACGTGGGCGTGTCGGCATTGTTTTCCAGCAGTTTGGCATCGCTTTTGCCGTCCCAGGCAAGGTCAAGGCGCGAGTAAAGCGAAGGCTGACGTTGTTGCCATGAGTCGCGCACGAAGTCCCAGGTGTGCTTAGGGATGCGGAATTTGGTGAGCAGCGTTTCGCTGTTCACCACTTTTTCCACCACCTGCAGGCACATCTGATGAAGCTCGGCGGTGACGTCCTCAAGATAATCAATCTGCGCCAGCGTGAACTGATAGTAAGCATCTTCACACCAGTAAGGCTCACCGTGCATGGTGTGAAAACGAAAACCAAACTCCGTGGCTTTTTCCCGCCAGCCCGGGCGCTCTGAAATCGCGATGCGTTGCATAAACGGGGTTAGCCTCCCAGCGAACGATTAGAGGTGCCGGTGGCACTGCTACGCTGCATACTGTTTTGCTTCGCGACCGTTTCACCAAAGCCACCGCGCGTGATGGTTGAGGTCGTGGTCGGCTTAGGCGCCATGGCGGTTTTAGGAACCGTCATGGTTTTACCGGAAGTGGCGTTACCGTAGTTACGACCGGAAGCATCGACAAACTGACCGTTAGCCGGGCTGTTTGGCGTTTTAGGTGAGAACAGCGGCTGCTGCGCAAAACCTGCTCCGCCGCCCATCATGCGGCCCATCATATAGCCCGCCATCAATGGCATCCAGAAGCTGCCGCTTTGCTGCGACTCGGCGTTAGTGCTGCCCACGCCCGCCTGAGCAGGTGCCTGCTGACACTGGTTTTCACCAAATTCCGCCACACAGTCTTCACGCGTTGCGTATTTCGGTGCGGTGCGTTCAGCTTCTTTTTTCGCATTGTTAAACGCGGTGGTGCATTGCGCATTCTGGCCAGGGTTGGCTTTTGCGCAATCATCAGCGTTCTGATAAAGCGAGACGGTTTCGTCGTTTTGTTCACAACCTGCCAGCATAAATACCGCTGATACAGCGATAGCAACAGGCGTTAAGTGTCTTGCTTGCCAGCTCTTACGAAAGGCGGCATAGCGGATCGTTTTAGTCCGTTTCATTATAAATATCCTGTGCCCAAAGGTAGCGCATAGAATAGGGGATGAGTGGCGAGAAATGAAGCTAACGGCCAGGCAGGACGGGGATCTTTACTTAGTTATACGTTTTTAAGAGAAGCGGGCCGCAAAGCAGCCCGCAACCTGATTAGTGACCGAATGGATTACGGTTGCTCTTATGGGCCGCAGGGCGCACTGGCGCCGTCGCGGTTTCTGAAGAGGACGCGATATGATCTTCACCCAACACCTGCTGAACGTTTTGCGGCTGAACGGTTTCAGGTGACGTGGAGATCTCTTTGCCTAACTGGCTGTTGAGAATACCCAGACTCTGCTCGTTCAGCGTACCCAGCGCATAGCTGATGTTCAGCTGATTAATCAGATAGCTGTAACGGGCATCTGACAACTGCTGTTTCGCGTTATACAGGGTTGAGGTGGCGTTCAGCACATCAACGATGGTACGCGTACCGACCTGATAACCGGCTTCCATTGCGTCTAATGAGCTTTGCGCAGAAACCACGGCTTGTTTATAGGCCGCAATGCTGCTCGCTGACGCATTTACGTTGTTGTAAGAAGACCGCACCGTCTGGACAGCGGAACGGTGCGCCGCTTCCAACTGCTCGCTGGCGCTGACAAAGCTGTATTGCGCCTGTTTCACCTGCGAGGTCACGCTGCCGCCGCTGTATAGCGGAAGCGTAAAGCTCAGGCCGACTTTACTGTTTCCGGTAATCGAGTCGGTTGAGTTTGCACTCTGTTCAGCGCGGCTTCCGCCGTACTTGCTGTTAGACAGGCCGGTTGAGGCAGTCAGATCGAGCGTTGGCAGGTGGCCTGACTCTGCAGAACGAATCTGCTCACGGGCTAAATCCTGATTCAGGCGAGCAGAAAGCAGATTAAGGTTACGGCTTTCTGCCTGCTTGAGCAGCGAGTTAACGTCATCAGGTTTGGTGGTTTTAAAGCGATCGATATTCAGCGAGGCCAGCGCCAGGTAGTCCATGCCGGTGATCTGACGCAGGGACTCCACCGAGTTATCCAGGTTATTCCGCGCTGTCACTTCATTCGCCAGCACGCTGTCATACTGAGCGCGGGCGTTCTGCACGTCGGTAATCGCAACCAGGCCCACGTTGAAGCGCTGAGTGGTTTGATCCAGTTCGCGGTAGATGGACATCTTCTGCGCTTCGACGTAAGAAAGCGTATCAATAGCTTTCAACACGTTGAAATAGGCCGTGGCGGTATTCAGAATCAAATCCTGCTGAGCAACCTGATACGTGACGTCCTGAATACCGGCGGTTTTTTCCTGCAGAGTCAGCGCGCGCCATTTTGACATGTCAAAAATGGTTTGCGTCAATTGCAGTGTGCCACTGGTCGTGTTGGAATGAATACCGCTACTATCACGATAGCCATTTGCATAGCTATAGTCTGCACCCAAACCCAGCTGTGGTAATAAAGGGCTGCGCGCTTCGTTGATTTTCTCAAACGCAGCATCGCGAGTGGCAGCGGAACTCCGCAGATCCGGGTTGCTTAAACGCGCTTGTTGGTAAACCTGAAGCAGGTTTTCCGCCTGGCTGGCGACGCTGAAACCGCCCAGGCTCAGCCCAATAAATAATGGGAGCAGTTTTTTCATTTGCATTCCTTTTGTTGCAGCAAATCGCAATGATAGTGCCGCCGGTAAGCCAAAAATTATCGCAGATTCTAGCAGAGGGCAACTGTGAGATAAGGTGGCTGAACGTGCCATATTTGTGTGTTTCAGGTAAATAACTCAGTAATGACTGTTTGAATGGTGCCTGGGCTTGTGTTTTATCTGTGTCATCCCAATCTGCAAAAGGAACCCAATGATGAAGGACAATAAAACATCACCTGTGACTTTCACAAAAAATGATGTAGAAATTATTGCACGAGAAACAGCCTACGACGGTTTTTTTTCCATCGTTCGCTACCGCTTTCGTCACCGTCTGTTTAAGGGCGGGATGAGCGGGGAAGTGACCCGTGAAGTTTTTGAGCGCGGTCATGCTGCCGTACTGCTACCTTATGATCCCATCCGTGATGAAGTGGTGCTGATTGAACAGATCCGCATCCCGGCCTTTGACTGCAGCCCAACGCCGTGGCTACTGGAAATGATTGCGGGCATTATTGAGCAAGGTGAAACCCCGGAACAGGTAGGACGCCGTGAAGCCTTAGAAGAAGCCGGTCTGGACGTTGGCCGGGTGAAGCCCGTGTTGAACTATCTTGCCAGCCCCGGCGGCACCAGCGAACGTTTATCGGTGATGGTCGGTGAAGTGGATGCCAGTCTGGCAACAGGATGCCATGGTCTGGAGGAAGAGAATGAGGATATTCTCGTGCATGTGGTCAGCCGTGAACAGGCCTACCACTGGGTGGAACAGGGGATTATTGATAACGCGGCATCTGTCATCGCCTTGCAATGGCTGGCACTGCACCATAAAGAACTTCGAGAAGAGTGGACGCAAAAATGAAACAGCGCTATACCCCTGATTTCCCCGAGATGATGCGGCTGTGCGAGACCAATTTCGCCCAGTTACGCCGTCTGCTACCACGCGATGACGAGGCAGGCGCATCGGTGATCTATCAGGTAAGTGGCGCCCGCTATCAGTTAACGATTGAAGAATCCACCCGTTACACCACGCTGGTCGAAATTCGTCAGACGGTCCCGGCGGTGAGTTACTGGAGCCTGCCGTCGATGTCTGTCAGGCTGTATCATGACGCCATGGTCGCTGAAGTGTGTTCAACACAGCAGATCTATCGGTTTAAAGCGCGTTATGATTACCCGAATAAAAAGATGAATCAGCGTGATGAAAAACATCAAATCAATCAGTTCCTCGCTGACTGGTTACGCTACTGTCTGACGCATGGCGCGATGGCAGTACCGGTTTGCTGATACGTATAATGCATTGAATGGCGTAGAGACGAAGGAAACGCTTTGGATAGCCTGCTAACTCTTCCTGCGACAACGGGGTCCGAGTTTCGGATTCTGCAAGTGACGGACACACACTTGTTCGCAGGAAAACATGAATCGCTGCTGGGAGTGAATACCTGGTCGAGTTATGACGCGGTGCTGGATGCGATCATCGCGCAGCAGTGCGATTATGATCTCATTGTAGCCACCGGCGATCTCTCTCAGGATCACTCGGTCGAAGCCTATCAGCATTTTGTTGAGGGCATTTCGCGCTTGCCTAAACCCTGCGTCTGGCTGCCGGGTAATCATGATTTTCAGCCCGCGATGGTAGATACGCTGGCCAAGGCCGGGATTAACACCCATAAACATGTACTGATGGGGGAACACTGGCAGGTGGTGCTGCTGGACAGCCAGGTCTTCGGCGTGCCGCATGGCATGTTAAGTGACTATCAACTTGACTGGCTCCATAACGCGCTCGCGCGCTTTCCCCTACGTCATACGCTGGTGCTGCTGCACCATCATCCTCTCGCTTCAGGCTGTACCTGGCTTGATCAGCACAGCCTACGCAATCCGCATCAGCTTGATGCCGTGCTACAGCACTATCCGCTGGCAAAGACGTTGGTATGCGGCCATATCCATCAGGAAATGGATGTGGACTGGCACGGCCGACGCGTTCTGGCAACGCCTTCCACCTGCGTGCAGTTCAAACCGCACTGCACCAGCTTCACTATTGATACCGTTGCGCCGGGCTGGCGCTGGTTTACGCTGCACGATGACGGTCAGCTAGAGACGGAAGTTAACCGGCTCACCACTCAGGCGTTTTGTCCCGATCTTGACGCTGAAGGATATTGACGGATGAAGGCACTGCTTTACCTGCACGGCTTTAACAGTTCACCGCTTTCAGCAAAAGCCACGTTGTTTAAACAGTGGCTGAGCCACAATCATCCTGATATTGAGATGATTGTGCCGCAGCTTCCCACGTTTCCGGCCGATGCCGCCGCGATGCTGGAAGATATTGTGCTGAGCAACAGCGGGCGCGATATGGGGCTGGTAGGCTCCTCCCTGGGCGGTTATTACGCGACCTGGCTGTCACAGTGCTTTATGTTGCCTGCGGTGGTCGTCAATCCCGCCGTGCGGCCATTTGAGTTGCTGGTGGATTTTTTAGGGGAAAATCAGAATCCCTACACCGGCCAGCAATATGTGTTAGAGTCTCGCCACATTTACGATCTGAAAGTGATGCAGATTGAACCGCTGGAAGCACCTGATTTATTGTGGTTGCTGCAACAAACCGGCGATGAAGTGCTCGATTACCGCCAGGCGCTCGACTACTACAGCGCGTGCCGTCATACGGTGGAAGAGGGCGGAAATCATGCATTCACTGGATTCGAGCGCCATTTCCCGCAAATTCTGGACTTTCTGGGCCTGAATCACTCTTGAGTAACGCGGAAATCGCAACCATTTTCTTCTTCTAATCAGACAGTTACCATGAGTCAATCAAGCTATAATGCGGGTGACATTGAGGTCCTGACTGGCCTTGAGCCGGTTCGCCGTCGCCCGGGAATGTATACCGATACGACGCGGCCTAACCACTTAGGTCAGGAAGTGATTGATAACAGTGTCGATGAGGCACTGGCGGGCCATGCCAGGCGCGTAGAAGTGATTTTACATGCCGATCAGTCGCTGGAAGTCATCGACGATGGCCGTGGCATGCCGGTGGATATCCACCCGGAAGAAGGCGTCCCGGCCGTGGAGCTTATTCTGTGCCGGCTGCATGCGGGCGGCAAATTCTCGAATAAAAACTACCAGTTTTCCGGTGGCCTGCATGGCGTCGGCATTTCGGTGGTTAACGCCCTGTCCAAACGTGTTGAAGTCAACGTGCGCCGTAATGGCGAGATCTACTTTATCGCCTTCGAAAATGGCGACAAAGTGCAGGATCTTACCGTAACCGGCACCGTTGCCAAGCGTAACACCGGCACCAGCGTCCATTTCTGGCCGGATGAGCACTTCTTTGACAGCCCGCGTTTCTCGGTGTCCCGCTTATCCCATCTGCTTAAAGCCAAAGCCGTGCTGTGTCCGGGCGTGGAAATTGTCTTTAAAGACAAACTAAACAATACCGAACAGCGCTGGTGCTATGACGATGGCCTGACCGATTACCTGTGTGAAGCCGTTAATGGCCTGCCGACGTTGCCGGAAAAACCCTTTGTCGGCACCTTTGCCGGTGATATTGAAGCGGTTGACTGGGCGTTACTGTGGCTGCCGGAAGGCGGTGAGCTGCTGACGGAAAGCTATGTAAACCTGATTCCCACCATGCAGGGCGGCACCCATGTGAATGGGCTGCGTCAGGGCTTGCTGGATGCCATGCGTGAATTTTGCGAGTACCGCAATATTCTGCCGCGCGGCGTTAAGCTGTCTGCGGAAGATATTTGGGATCGCTGCGCCTATGTGCTGTCAGTGAAAATGCAGGACCCGCAGTTTGCAGGACAGACAAAAGAGCGTTTGTCCTCGCGCCAGTGCGCCGCCTTTGTGTCTGCCGTAGTAAAAGATGCTTTCAGCCTGTGGCTGAACCAGAACGTGCAGGCAGCGGAACAGCTGGCGGAGCTGGCGATTTCCAGCGCCCAGCGCCGTATGCGTGCGGCCAAGAAAGTGGTGCGTAAAAAACTGACCAGCGGCCCGGCCCTGCCAGGAAAACTGGCGGACTGTACCGCGCAGGATCTGAATAAAACCGAGCTGTTCCTGGTGGAAGGGGATTCGGCGGGCGGATCGGCGAAGCAGGCGCGCGATCGTGAATATCAGGCGATCATGCCACTTAAAGGTAAGATCCTGAATACCTGGGAAGTCTCATCTGATGAAGTGCTGGCCTCGCAGGAGGTGCATGATATTTCGGTGGCGATCGGTATCGATCCCGACAGTGAAGACCTGTCTCAGCTGCGCTACGGTAAAGTCTGTATTCTTGCGGATGCCGACTCGGATGGACTGCACATTGCCACATTGCTCTGCGCTCTGTTTGTGAAGCACTTCCGCACGCTGGTAAAAAATGGCCACGTCTATGTGGCGATGCCGCCACTTTATCGTATCGATCTGGGCAAAGAAGTGTATTACGCGCTGGATGAAGACGAGAAAGAGGGCGTGCTGGAGCAACTGAAGCGCAAGAAGGGCAAGCCAAACGTGCAGCGTTTTAAAGGGCTGGGCGAAATGAACCCGCTGCAGCTGCGCGAAACCACGCTCGATCCCAATACGCGACGTCTGGTACAGCTCACCATCAGTGACGATGATATTGACCAGACCTTGCGGGTCATGGATATGCTGCTGGCGAAAAAGCGTTCCGAAGACCGCCGCAACTGGTTACAGGAAAAAGGCGATAAAGCGGACATTGAAGTGTAGTTCGCCGCCAGATGCAAAAAGCCCCGGCCATCGCCGGGGCTTTTTCATGTAAGCGCCGCAAAAAACTATTTACCCGGCTCAAGCACCAGAATTTTCACGTCCGTCACATAGTCTTTAATCGCAGTACGATGGGCTTCCATATGCGGCATCTGCTGATGTTGATCAAGATGGCGTAGCGTTTCCCACTGCTCCAGCATAAAAACCGAATCGGGTGAATTGTGCTTCCACGGCACCTGCGCCTGATGATCGACCAGAGGGCTGTACTGGTGACAGCCTTCTTCTTCCAGCACGGTAGGAATCACCTGGTGAAACGCATCCAGCACTTTCTGACGACAGCCTGGTTTTACACAAATTTCAGCAACGACGGTTAACATTCACTTTTCCTCTTTCTGGATGAAACGCTATTTAAGCAAAAATCTCGCTGAGGTGCGTGCGATAACGTGCAATATCGCGTGGGACATCAGGCTGTTTCATCACGTCGTTACAGATAAAGGTCGGCAATGCTTCCATACCCAGGAACTGATTCGCCTTGTGGAAATGCAGATAGAGTCCGTCTACACCAACGCCTTCAAAGAACTGCTCGGGGTCGGTAAAAGCCTCGAGGGGCGCGTTCCAGGTGAGGGACAGCATATATTTTTTGCCCTGAATCAGTCCGCCTGAACCGTATTTTTTGGCGTCGTCAGCACGTGTGCGTCCATCGCTGGCGTAAAGCTTACCGTGGCCTTCGGTGAAAACCTCATCAATATAACGTTTCACGGTCCAGGGCTCGCCCATCCACCAGCCCGGCATTTGGTAAATGACCACGTCACTGTCGACATATTTTTGCACTTCTTCGGCCACGACATAATCGCTGTCGGCAACGGTAATCGTCACTTCATGGCCCAGATCACGCAGTTGGCTGGCGGCCACATCGGTCAGTGTATGATTCAGCTCGCCTTTAGAATGGGCGAAGGTTTTACCGCCATCGATAATTAAAATTTTACTCATTCAGCTTCTCTCCCCTATACGTCAATGGGGATAGCTTAGGGGGAGACGTGCCGGAGAAAAATGCGAGAATGATCACAACACTTTTGCGAATAGCGCAATAACCAGCGGGGTTATGTCACCATAACGGCGCAAACCCATCTTCGAAAAAAATATAATGATGAAAAAAACACTCGTAATCACGTTACTGCTGGCGGCGACCGGCGCTCAGGCCGAGTCTCGTCTGGACACCATCCTCAGCAGTAAAACCCTCAAAGTCTGCACCACCGGGGACTACAAGCCTTACAGCTTTCTGAAACCCGATGGCAGCTATGAGGGGCTGGATATCAGTATGGCCCAGTCGCTGGCGGCATCACTTGGGGCGAAGGTGCAGTGGGTTCCCACGACCTGGAAAACCCTGACGCAGGACTTTCTGGCTAAGCAGTGCGATATCGCGCTGGGTGGCGTATCGGTCACGCTGAAGCGCCAGCAGACCGCCTGGTTTGCGCAGCCGTTGGGCGTGGACGGTAAAATTCCGCTGGTGCGTTGTGCGGATAAAACGAAGTACCAGACGGTCGACCAGATGAACCAGTCCAGCGTGCGTCTGGTTGAGCCAGCAGGGGGCACGAACGAGGCGTTTGTTCACAGCCACTTACCTCAGGCCTCGTTAACGCTGTTTCACGATAACGTGACCATCTTCCAGCAGCTGGTGGACAACAAAGCCGATGTGATGATCACCGATGCCTCCGAGGCGCTGTACCAGCAAAAACGCTTTCCGACGTTATGTGCGCTCAACCCGGATAAACCGCTCCAGTATGGCGAAAAGGCCTATATGATTCCGCGTGATGATATGAGCTGGAAGCAGTATGTCGATCAGTGGCTGCATCTGAGCACCGCGACCGGGGAATATGCGCAGATCGCCCAGCAGTGGATGGGTGTGATGAAGTAAGGCGGGGCTCTTTCGGAGACGGGTGCAAACGCCGTCCGACAGGGTTTCTGCGCTGGCGTCCTCGCGCCGCTGACGCGGTACCTTCACGCCGCTCTTCAGCCTGACGGACCGACGGAGACGGTACGTCCTGTACCGGCTCCGTCTTTTGCCCGCGTCCTGCGGGCAAATCCTGGCTTCATCTCTCTGTTCAGCGCTGTGGATTGCCTGCTCAGCACCCCTGCCGGACCGCTTTGATATGCCAGCGCGCTGTTGCCTGAATCAGAGACGAATAGGCTCAATACAGCGACGCTTTTCCCAGTCCGCCAAACAAATTCATTTTGTAGCGGATCACCGCTTTAGCGGCTTCAATCGCTTCGGGATAGATAACGTTAGGGTCCCACCAGGTTTCACGGGTTAAGACTTCGCGGACTTTCTGGAAGTAGGCATATTTCATATCGCTGGAGATATTGATTTTACCCACGCCCAGCGTAACCGCTTCAGCCACTTCCGCATCCGGATTTGCCGAACCGCCGTGCAGCACCAGCGGAATGGACACGCGTTGCGAGATATCCCGCAGGATGTGCATTTGCAGTTCCGGTTTCATATCTTTGGGATAAATACCGTGCGCCGTGCCTATTGCCACCGCTAAGGTATCCACGCCGGTGCGCTGCACAAAATCTTCCGCCTGCGCCGGCTCGGTATAAATCACCTTACTGACGCCACCTTCTACCGACGTACCGGTATCGCCAATGGTGCCCAGTTCGCCTTCCACGGAAACGCCCACCGCATGGGCCAGTTTCACCACTTCTTTGGTCAGCGCCACGTTTTCTTCATAGGGCAGCAGCGAGCCATCAATCATGACCGATGTAAAGCCACACTGAATGGCCCGCAACACATGGGCAACCGAAGCGCCATGATCCAGATGCAGGGTAAAGGGCACGCGGCTTTTCAGGGTGCGCTCCCGCACATAGCCAAAAAACGCATCCGTCACGAACTCCAGTTCGCTGGGATGAATAGAGATAATGGCCGGGGTGTGGGTGGCTTCGGCTTCTTCCACCACCGCGCGGATAAAACAGCTGTCAGCCACGTTAAATGCGCCTATAGCAAAGCGGTGTTGACGGGTGGGGCTTAACATCTCTTTCATTGAAATCAACATGTTAAATCTTCCTCAGCTTGTTTTACGACAAAGGGATGCCCTGCGCTGACGTTCAGCGACGCGCACCGGGTTACAGCAGAAAAAAATCAGATCTGATTCGCGGAGCCGGAGTCGCTCAGATAGTCATGTACGACTGCGCGACAGGCGGACGCCATCAGCGCCATCAGGTCAGGCAGTTCAGCAGAAGGATGCTGTTTAAGCGCCTGTTGGATCGCCTGCTTGCCGGCATCAAAAACGGCTGCACCGACGTTAATCTTGGCGACGCCGTGCTGACTGACGCGACGAATCGCCTCCGCAGGTGTGCCGCTGCCGCCGTGAAGTGCAAGGGGGACCGGCGAGACGGCATGCAGTTCTGCCAGACGCTGAAAGTCGATTTGCGGTTTGACGCCAGCGGGATAGAGCCCGTGCGCGGTGCCAACCGACACCGCTAACAGATCGATGCCCGTTTGTTCCAGAAAGGGCAGCACATCCGCCACCTGTGTCATTTTTACCGCGGCGTCCGCCAGCGCATAAGTTGGGGCATCGGCGATATGCCCCAGTTCGCCTTCCACACAAACGCCAGCGGTGTGGGCCATCTCGACCACCTTTGCCGTCTGGCGAATATTTTCTGCCAATGGCTCCGAAGAGGCATCGATCATCAGTCCGGTAAACCCCGCGCGAAAGGCCTGCCCAATCAGCGCAAAGTCTGTCCCATGGTCGAGCGCCAGGGCGACCGGCACACTGGCATCCGCCACCAGCGCCTGAACCAGCGGCACGGCAACAGCGGGCGGAAAATGACGACTGTGTCCCTGATAAACATTCAGGATCAGGGGCGCACGTTGCTCCTCCGCCGCCTGCACGGCCGCACGGGCGCTTTCCAGGTTAAAACAGTTGATGGCCAGTACCGCGTATTGATGACGGGCGGCCTGCGCTATCAGGTCATTCATTGCCGCGTACATACGCACTCCTTATTCCAGTGTGAATTTAATGTCGTCATCGCGAACGCTGTGGTCTTCCACGTCGTCAAACTCCTCGTCGGCTTCGGTGACCGGCTTTTTCAGCAGCGATAACATCACGCCACAGATCGTGCTGCCGATACCGAGCGCCAGACAGAACAGCCAGGGTTTGGTAAAGAGGGGAACCACGAACATACCGCCATGAGGCACAGGCGCTTCGACGCCCCAGACCATAATCAGCCCACCGGCGACGGCGGACGCCACCACACAGCTGCCGACGACACGAAACAGATCGCGGGCAGCTATCGGGATCACACCTTCGGTGATCATGCAGATCCCCATCGGAAAGGCCGCCTTCAGCGCTTCTTTTTCCGCGCGGGTGTACTTATGGCGGGTTAACAACCAGGAAAGGGTGATACCAAAGGGGGGGATCATCGAGCCGACAAATTTGACCGCTTCCGGTCCATAAATGCCGTCGACCAGCATGCCATCCGCAAACAGCGACATGGTTTTATTCACCGGGCCGCCGAAGTCGAAGGTCGCCATCGCCCCAAGAATCGCCCCCATGACGAATTTAGAACCGCCTTGCATGGATTCCAGCAGCGCAATCAGCGCCTTCTGTAGCCAGACGATGGGCTGGCCGATAAAGGTCATCATCAGAAGCCCGGCGATAATGGTGCTCAGCACGGGCAACACCATGATGGGCATCAGCCCCTGCATCGACTGTGGCAGCCGGATAGTGCGCCGCAGCAGAATCACCGTATAACCCACCAGGAAGCCACCCAGGATGCCGCCGATAAAGCCGGTGCCGATCTGACCGCAGATAAAGCCCACGATTAAACCGGGTGCAAAGCCAGGCCTGTCGGCAATTGAATAGGCGATGGCGGCGCTGATCAACGGCACGATCAATCCCATGCCCCAGCCGCCCATCTGGTTCAGCATCCAGGCTATCGTGCCGGGATGTTTGCCAACGTCCGGTCCGCCGATCACCTGGCCCAGGGCGATACAGATCCCGGCGGCGACAATCAGCGGGATCATCCAGGAGATCCCGGTCAACAGATGGCCTTTGATCTCCTGCCCATACTGTCTTTTGTTATCGTTCATTGTGGATCTCCTCAGGCGCGCGCCAGTGAATCCGCCACTTTTTCCAGAAACTTGATCGGCGACTTGATCACCACTTCGGTTTTCACCCTGACGATCGGTTTGCCGCGAAAGCGTTCTTCACCGTTGATCTTCACATCTACCGCCAGAATGACCACATCGGCGGCGGCGATGGTGTCGGCATCCAGGGCATTTTCGGTACCAATGGTGCCCTGCGTTTCCACGTGGATGGTGTGACCAAGGGCATGTGCACCCTTGATCAGTTTTTCGCGCGCAATGTAGGTATGCGCGATGCCCGCCGTACAGGCGGCAACACAGACGATGTTCATGGTCTACCTCGGACGTGTAGGATTAACAGAGGTCGGTTTCGGCGTACTGACTGAACAGCCGAATGATTTCGCTGGGGTCATTTTCCACCAGCAACTGCGCTATCACCTCATCATCGGCCAGCGCACTGGCCACCTGGGACAGCAGGCGAATATGGGGAGTATTTTGATCTTCAAGACGCACGGCAAACAGGATAATGCAGCGCACCTTACTGCCATCCAGCGTTTCCCACGGAATATCCTGTTGGCTACGCCCAATGGCTAATGTGGTTTGTTTAACGGCTGACGATTTACCGTGCGGAATGGCAATATGGTTTTCAAACCCTGTCGATCCTTCCGCCTCACGTAGCCAGACGTCCTTAATAAAAGTCGCTTTATCGCTGATGGCGTCGTCACTGAACAGCAAATCGGTCAGTTCAACAATCGCCTCCTCTTTACTGCTGGCTTGCAGGTTGAGATTGACGCGGCGCGGCGTAAGAATGCGAGAAATATCCATCTGTCAGACCTCATTCAGTTAATGTTCAGCCAGGACGCTGTTAACGGCCTGCGGCAGTTGGCTGCCAATCATGGCGTCAGTCACACGACGAATGTCGTCGTCATTGAAAAACGCGGTCACATACACGGTTGGAAACGTCGCGATATCAAGATGAATGGTAGAAATCACCAGGTCCACCGGCTCTTGCTGGCAAAAATCGCCCAGGTTACTGGCAGAAATGACGCCCGCAATAATCCAGTCCGGGAACGCGCGCAGAATACGGCTCTTAAGGAGATGCGAAGTGCCCACGCCGCTGGAACACACCAGCAGAATACGTTTGTGGGCGATTTGCCGTTCCAGCGCAGCCTGAAAATGAACACACAAATAACCCACTTCATCATCAGCGATGGACGCATAATGAAAACGTGTCGCGGTAATCTGCATGGCCCGCTGCGTCAGCGTAAAAATTTCACTCAGCTCCGTTTTAATATCATCCAGTAACGGATTGCGAATACGAATATGATATTTAAGCCGGTTAAGTAATGGCTTAATATGAAAAAGTAAACCTTCAAATAATAAAGGATCGGTGGTGAGATCCTGTTGAATGAGATCTGAGAAACAGTGAATTAATTCAAGCGTTATATTGCGCGATTCTTTATTCGAAAATTGATATTGCGGCAGCATATCGCTACCGCGTTCCTCAACAACAATGCCGGAAGAAATAATGTACTGATAAATAAATCCGATCTCATCAGCCGGAACTGACTGTCCTAAACGTTGTTCAATCTGTACCACCATTTGCCGGGCAATCTTCAGGATACGGTTGTCCATTTCCTGGGCGCTCAGCGCCAGCGGCAGGGATAAGGCTTTACCCTGCGACATGCGGTGGATCATGATCAGGATGTGGGTCGACAGATTGATGTAGTAGGCATCGCTCAGGGGATAGCCAAGCTGCTGCTCCATGTGCTGCAGTAAGGTCTGCACAAAGGCCACATCTTCTTCGCCAAAATAGTGAATCAGCGCCTGGTAACTGCCCGGGTCCAGCCGCGGCAACGGCGTATTACTGCCAACGTTATGCTGCATAACATCGTTAATCAGCGATACCATTGCCTGGCGCAATGCCTGTTCGCTGCCTTCCACATGGGTACCGCTCTGACTGCGCACGACCTGGAGTTCCAGCGGCTGCAGCCACTCTTCAATCACCTTTAAATCGTTGACGATAGAGGCATGGCTGATGAAATAACGTTCAGATAATTTACTGATTGAGGTTTCTCGCGGGGCATCCCTCAGCAGCTGCGACAGAATTTTCACCCGGCGTGCATTGTTGCTTAGCCCCTCAGACCAGTTTTCTTCACTGGCAAGGTGCTGCTGTAAAAGCAGGCGTTGCTCTCTGTCGTCGGTTTGCAGCATCACACTGCGTCCGGGCAGCTTGATCAACGGCACCTGCCAGTCACTCAGCCAGATTTCCAGGCGCTGTAAATCGCGATAAATACTTTTTTCCGACACGCTCAACTGCTGGGCTAATTGCGTTAAAGCCAGCGGCGTGCCGGCCTGTAGCAGTAATTTCAGTAAGCGATGTTGTCGTGAAGTCAGATTCTGCATTCAGTCACCTGTCTATTATTTCGTTAGCGGTGCTTAAGTGGCAATTCGTTTAATCCAACCTGGCATAAAAATAAAATAACCTGATGTCGATGAAAGGGAATGTAGGGCGAGAAAGGCGAATCAACAATACTAAATGTTGTCCCGGAAGCAGGACAGGATTAATACGCGCGACGTTCGCCAGTAATTAATTGCGAGCGCGGTCACAAACTATTAGAAATAAGACGCTGAGCATTTTGTCCAGAGCGTCGTTTTTGGCATGCAATAAACAGGGAAAAAACCCTGAGCTGACTGCGTCAGGACTGTGACTAACACCCGCGAATAAGGTACTATCCTCGCCAAACAACCGCCGGGTGATCCGCCGTTGCGGGTCACGATGTGAGGATGAGGACTTAATGAGCGAATTGACGCAGGATGGTGCAGAGCGTCTTGCCCTGCATACGTTTACTGAGAATGCGTACTTAAATTACTCCATGTACGTCATCATGGACCGCGCGCTGCCTTACATTGGCGACGGTTTAAAGCCCGTGCAGCGCCGCATTGTCTTTGCGATGTCAGAGCTGGGACTGAACGCCACAGCCAAATTTAAAAAATCCGCCCGTACCGTGGGTGACGTGCTGGGTAAATACCATCCTCATGGCGACAGCGCCTGCTATGAAGCCATGGTGCTGATGGCGCAGCCGTTTTCCTACCGCTATCCGCTGGTCGATGGTCAGGGGAACTGGGGGGCACCGGACGATCCCAAATCCTTTGCCGCCATGCGTTACACCGAATCACGCCTGTCTAAATATGCCGAAGTGCTGCTGGGCGAGCTGGGTCAGGGCACGGCCGACTGGGTGCCAAACTTTGATGGCACCATGCAGGAGCCGAAGATGCTGCCGGCGCGGCTGCCGAATATTCTGCTGAACGGCACCACCGGCATCGCCGTGGGCATGGCAACCGATATTCCGCCGCACAATTTGCGTGAAGTCGCCCAGGCCGCTATTGCCCTGATTGACGATCCCAAAACCAGCCTGGATGCGCTGCTGGAGATCGTGCAGGGACCGGATTTCCCGACCGAAGCCGAGATCATTACGCCGCGTGAAGAGATCCGGAAAATCTACCAAAACGGACGCGGCTCGGTTCGCCAGCGTGCGGTGTGGAAGAAAGAAGAGGGTGAGGTGGTGATCACAGCGCTGCCGCATCAGGTGTCGGGCGCCCGCGTGCTGGAGCAGATCGCCAACCAGATGCGCAACAAAAAGCTGCCGATGGTAGAGGATCTGCGTGACGAATCCGATCACGAAAACCCCACCCGGCTGGTGATCGTACCGCGATCCAATCGCGTCGATCTGGATCAGGTCATGAACCACCTGTTCGCCACCACTGACCTGGAAAAAAGCTACCGTATTAACCTCAACATGATCGGGCTGGATAACCGTCCGGCGGTGAAAAACCTGCTGGAGATCCTGTCGGAATGGTTGGTGTTCCGCCGCGACACCGTGCGTCGCCGTCTGAACTACCGGTTAGATCGCGTGCTGCGTCGCCTGCATATTCTTGACGGTTTGCTGGTGGCCTTCCTCAATATCGACGAAGTGATTCACATCATCCGTACTGAGGATGAGCCGAAACCGGTACTGATGTCGCGCTTTGAGATCAGTGAAACCCAGGCCGAAGCGATCCTTGAGCTCAAGCTGCGCCATTTAGCGAAGCTGGAAGAGATGAAGATTCGCGGCGAGCAGAGCGAACTGGAAAAAGAGCGCGATCAGCTGCAGTCGATTCTGGCGTCCGAACGCAAAATGAACACGCTGCTGAAAAAAGAACTGCAGGCCGACAGCAACAGTTTTGGCGACGATCGCCGTTCACCATTGCGTGAGCGCGAAGAAGCCAAAGCACTCAGCGAAACCGAGCTGGTTCCCTCCGAGCCAGTCACCATTGTCCTGTCGCAGATGGGCTGGGTGCGCAGTGCCAAAGGGCATGATATCGATCCGGCAGGGCTGAGCTACAAAGCCGGTGACAGCTATCTGGCGGCGGCGCGCGGTAAGAGTAATCAACCCGTCGCCTTTATCGATTCAACCGGACGCAGCTATACGCTCGATCCCACCTCGCTGCCGTCGGCACGGGGTCAGGGCGAGCCGCTAACCGGTAAGCTGACGCCACCGCCGGGTGCTGTCGTTGAACAGGTGCTGATGGAGCCAGAAGAGCAGCGTTTGCTCATGGCTTCTGATGCCGGATATGGTTTTATCTGTACCTTCAACGATCTGATTTCGCGCAACCGTGCGGGCAAAGCGCTGCTGACCCTGCCTGAGAATGCGCGCGTGATGACGCCAATGGCCGTGCATCACGAAGACGACATGTTGCTGGCCATTACGCAGGCCGGCAGGATGTTAATGTTCCCGGTAGGCGAGCTGCCGCAAATGTCGAAGGGCAAAGGCAACAAGATTATCTCCATTCCGTCGGCGGATGCCGCAGCGGGAGTCGATAAACTGGCCTGGCTGATGATACTGCCACCGGGCAGTGCGATTACGCTGCACGTTGGCAAACGCAAGCTGCTGTTACGCAGTGAAGAGTTGCAGAAGTTCCGTGCCGATCGCGGCCGTCGTGGCACACTGCTGCCGCGTGGCCTGCAAAAAATTGATCGGGTCGAACTGGATGCACCGGCACGTCCTGACAGCGCCGACAGCGACGCGTAATTCACCCGGCTGGCTGATGGCCAGTCGTGTCATATTGAGGAAGCTATGTTACTGATATTACGTACTATTATCGTCGTGATTTATTCAACCCTGTTAAGTATTTTCGGGTGCATCTGGTGTCTGTTCTCGCCACGTAACCCGCGCCACGTCGCGACCTTTGGTCACCTGTTTGGCAAATTATCGACCCTGTTTGGCCTTAAAGTAGAGCTTCGCCGCCCCGAAGGCGCGGAAAACTATGGCAACGCGATTTACATCGCTAACCATCAGAACAACTACGATATGGTGACGGCAGCCAAGATTGTGCAGCCCACGACGGTCACCGTGGGTAAAAAAAGCCTGTTATGGATACCCTTTTTTGGGCAGCTTTACTGGCTGGCCGGTAACCTGCTGATCGATCGTGACAACCGCGCCAAAGCACACGGTACGATTGGTGAGCTGGTGGATCAGTTTAATAAAAAGCGCATCTCATTCTGGATGTTTCCAGAGGGCACGCGCAGCCGCGGTCGCGGATTATTACCGTTCAAAACCGGGGCATTTCATGCCGCTGTTGCGGCGGGCGTGCCGGTCATTCCGATTGTGGTCTCGAATACTCACGGCAAAATTAACCTCAATCGCCTGAAAAACGGACTGGTGATTGTGGAGATGCTGCCGCCGGTGGACGTCAAACAATTTGAGGCCACTTCAGTGCGTAAACTGGCGACGCACTGTCGTGAATTAATGGCGGCAAAGCTGGAAGAGCTGAACGCCGAAGTCGAAGAACGTGAAAAAAACGGTAAAATCTAACCGATAAGTCCTTTGTCGGACTATTCTGCATGGATGCCCCACGGCGGGTTTCGCTCGCCGTGTACGCAGCACAGCAATAAAAACAGAGTTGGCGTTTCAGCGCCACGCGTAAAAGGTCTGAAATTCAATGTCTTTCAGCAGACGTCAGTTTATCCAGCTTTCTGCCGGTGTGGCGCTCAGTGCCACGGTTATGCCTCATGCGGCGCGTGCCGCGTCTGCGCGTGGTGACACGCCGCTTCCTGTTCCACCGCTACTGGAATCGCGCCGTGGTCAGCCGCTGTTTTTAACCCTGCAGCGCAGCCACTGGTCGTTTAACGGTGATAACAATAAAGTCCCGGTCTGGGGCATTAACGGCATGTATCTGGGCCCGACGGTGCGCGTGTACAGCGGTGATGATGTCAAACTGATCTACAGCAATCGCCTTAACGAACCGGTTTCCATGACGGTCAGCGGCCTGCAGGTGCCCGGTGCACTGATGGGCGGTGCGCCGCGTATGATGTCAGCGGGCGTTGACTGGGCACCGGTGCTACCGATTCGCCAGAATGCCGCCACCTGCTGGTATCACGCCAACACCCCAAATCGTATGGCCCCGCACGTGTATAACGGCCTGGCGGGCATGTGGCTGATTGAAGACGACATCAGCAAGCAGTTACCGCTGCCGAAACACTATGGCGTGGACGATTTCCCCCTGATCATTCAGGACAAACGGCTGGATAACTTTGCCACGCCGGTTTATGACCCGCCGGGCGAGGGCGGTTTCCTGGGCGACACGTTGCTGGTCAACGGTGTACGCAATCCCTTTGTTGAGGTCTCGCGCGGTTGGGTACGTCTGCGGTTGCTGAATGCCTCCAATGCGCGACGTTATGAACTGAGCATCAGTGATAACCGCCCCTTTACGGTGATCGCCAGCGATCAGGGCTTCTTGCCGTCACCGGTTGCGGTACAGCGCTTAACCCTGGCACCGGGCGAACGGCGCGAAGTCTTAGTGGATATGTCGCAAGGGGATGAAGTCTCCATCACGGCAGGCACGGCGGCGGGAATTATGGATCGCCTGCGGGGTTTCTTTGAACCCTCCACGATTCTGACCTCAACGCTGGTGCTAACGTTACGGCCTACCGGCCTGCTGCCGCTGGTCACCGATAACCTGCCGATGCGTTTACTGGCCGATCAGATTCTGGACGGTGCGTCGGTGCGCACGCGGGAGTTCCGCATTGGCGACAGTATGCCGGGCATCAACGGTGCCGTATGGGATATGAACCGCATCGACTCCACCGCCCAGCAGGGCACGTTCGAGCGCTGGATTATTCGTGCCGATCGTCCGCAATCCTTCCATATCCAGGGCGTGATGTTCCTGATTAAGAGCGTGAACGGTGCCCAGCCGATGGGCGAAGATCGCGGTTGGAAAGATACCGTCTGGGTGGACGGCGACGTCGAGCTGCTGGTCAGCTTTACGCAAAGTTCGTCAGAGCATTTTCCTTTTGTCTACCACAGTCAGACCCTGGAACTGGCGGATCGCGGCACGGCAGGCCAGTTACTGACGCAACCCACGCTGTCTTAAGGCTGATACCAGGGGAAAGCGGTTTGCCGCGTTCCCCTGCGGCGTCGCCATGACCGCGCGCAGTCACCTGGCCCATACGGACCGGTACGCCCGGTGAAACGCCATGCATTGGGCATCGCGCACCAGAGATAAAAAAGCCTCTCTGGGGCAGAGAGGCTTGATGGGGCAAGATGCAGACAAGGCGGTTGCGTTAGCCGTTGAACGTGTCCGGGTCTGGCCCCAGTCGATTGCCGCTGTCCAGCCTGGCAATCTCGCTCATTTCTGTCTTATCCAGGCGGAAATCAAACACCTTGAAGTTCTCTTCAATGCGCGCAGGCGTTACCGATTTTGGAATCACGACCAGACCACTGTCCAGGTGCCAGCGGATAACGATTTGCGCCGGGGTTTTACTGTATTTCTTCGCCAGCGATTTGATGATGTCCTGATCGAATACACCTTCGCCACCCTGAGCCAGGGGGCTCCAGGATTCTGTCTGAATCTGATGCATGGCGTTCCATGCATGCAGGGTGCGCTGTTGCAGCATCGGATGCAGCTCAATCTGGTTAATCACCGGCGTCACGCCCGTTTCTTCCAGCAGTCGCTTCAGGTGCGGCTGATTAAAGTTACATACGCCGATGCTTTTAACCAGGCCCTGTTGCTGGAGCGCGATCATGTTCTTCCAGGCGTCAATATAGTGATCGTTTTCCGGGCACGGCCAGTGCATCAGATACAGATCGACCTGGTCCAGCTTGAGCTTTTCCAGGCTGGTTTCCAGCGCCTGCTGGACATTTTGCTGGTCGTTATTCCACAGCTTGGTCGTGACAAAGATATCGTCACGCGCGACGTCAGTTTCCTGTAACGCCTGACCAATCGCCTCTTCGTTTTTGTACGCGGCGGCCGTATCAATGGAACGATAGCCGACCTCCAGCGCTTTCAGCACGGCGTGACGCGCATCTTCGACGCTGGCTTGCCACACGCCAAGTCCCAGTTGCGGCATCATGTTACCATCGTGCAGTTTGATAATAGGTTGGTCTGCCATGACATGCTCCTTACATTTGCAGTAAACCAGTGAATCTTCGCTGTGCTTAAGTCTAGCTAACAATTTGCAGGCTGCTTGTGAACCGCACAGGATAACCCTGCCTGATCCTGTCAACTTCTTGCCTGATTCTCCATTTTGCTGGCGAATTAACCAGGTGCGCGGCAAACTGCTATTTTATTTTCTGGAGTGATTATGCCCCACGACGCATTGTGCCAACGTCTGGCTCAACAGGTGGTCACGTTGATGACCCACGGGCGCGAACAGCTGTGCCCGGTAGAAAACGTCTCGCTGATCTATGCCGGTCAGTATCGCCCGCGCACGCCGATCATGTATCAGCCCGGCATCGTTATCCTGTTTCAGGGAAGTAAAACCGGCTATCTCGGCAGTACGGTTTTTCAGTACGATGCCACAAAGTATTTGATGCTGACCGTACCGCTGCCGGTCGAGTGCGAAACCTGGGCGTCACCCGAACAGCCCTTAGCCGGGATGTGTCTGAACGTGGATACCGCCAGTTTGCAGGACCTGCTGATGGCGATTGGTGATGATGAAGGTTTCCAGCCGCAGCCGCTTACCTCCGGTATTCACGCCGGCTGGCTAACCGAGCCGATGTTATGCGCCGCAGAGCGCCTGCTGGATGTGATGACACAACCACGGGATGCCCGCGTGCTGGGACCGGACATTGTGCGGGAAATTATCTATTACGTGCTGACCGGGCCGATCGGCGGGGCGCTGCTGTCGCTGGTCAGTCGTCAAACACAGTTCAGCCAGATTGCCCGGGCGGTGCGGCGCATTGAACATCACTATGCTGACAATCTCAGCGTGGAGGCACTGGCGGCAGAGGTGAATATGAGCGTGTCGGCGTTTCACCATAACTTTAAGGCGGTGACGCAGACGTCGCCGTTGCAGTACCTTAAACGTTATCGCCTGCATCAGGCGCGGCTACTGATGTTGCATGATGGCCTGAAAGCCAGCGTGGCGGCGGTGCGCGTCGGCTATGAAAGCCCCTCGCAGTTTTCACGGGAGTTTAAGCGCTATTTTGGCGTGACGCCGGGAGAAGAAGTGAATCGGGTGCGTCAGACGGTAGCCGAATCCGCCGGCTGACGCAGCCCATGGTCAGGCGTGTTTTTGACGACGCTTTTTCCAGATAACGATGATGCTGCCGACCAGTCCTACCACCAGTAGCACCATCGGTAATATCATCAGGATCGCCATCACCTGATCTTCGTGACGTTTAATAAAGGGCACCTGGCTGATACCGTAACCCATGGTCACTACGATGCCGACCCACAGCAGGCCGCTCAGCCAGTTAAATAACTGGAAACGGCCATTGGACAGCCCGGATATACCTGCCATGGTCGGTAACAGGGTGCGAATAAAAGCCAGAAAGCGGCCAACCAACAGCGCCATCAGGCCATGACGGTTAAACATATTCCATGCGCGTTGATGATATTGCGCCGGGAGCTGCATCAGCCAGCTCTTGACCAGTTTCGTGTTGCCTAGCCAGCGTCCTTGCAGATAACTCAGCCAGCAGCCCAGACTGGCGGCAGTCGTCAGAATCAACAACGTCGGGAAAAAATCCATCACCCCTTTGGCGACCATGGCACCTGCCAGCAGTAGCAGGCTGTCACCGGGCAAAAAAGAGGCAGGCAATAAACCATTTTCCAGAAACAGCGTCATAAACATGACGCTGTAGACGATCCAAACCACATCTGGATTGGCCAGCGCGGCGAAGTCTTGATGCCAAAGCGCGTGCACAATCTCGTGTAAAACACCCATTAGCTATCCCATTACGTCACAATAAGACTTACTCGTTCTGTTCAGACCTGCCTGACCTCTTACTTCCACCACCGCAACAGAGTGCGGTGGAAGGGTAAAATGCTGCGGTTCTTCTGCTGGCTGAACACTTTTTTATAAACTGAATGTTAACAGCTAACCAGCCATGACCGGGTGTTATATCACGACGGTCGGCGCCTGGTTTATATCATGTTTACTATTTTAGCGCGTCAGGCGATCAAAGCCTGCCTCAAGATCGACCCGTAAATCATCCACATGTTCCAGGCCGATATGGAGCCGTATCAGCGTGCCCTCGACGTCAACGCCACCGGCCGGACGAATGGCCGCCAGCTCCTCAGGCTGATTAGCTAAAATCAGCGACTCATAACCGCCCCATGAATAGGCCATGCTGAAATGATGAAAATGGTCGAGGTAATTCGCCAGCTGTTCACGGCTGAGTTTTTGCTGCAGGACAAATGAAAATAAACCGCTGCTGCCGTTAAAGTCACGCTGCCAGAATTCATGTCCCCGGCAGGAAGGCAGTGCCGGATGGTTAACACGCGCCACTTCAGGTCGCGCAGCAAGCCATTCTGCCACCTGTAACGCGCTCTCTTCGTGCTGGCGCAGGCGCACGCCAAGCGTACGCAAGCCACGACTTGCCATGTAAGCCGTATCAGCGTCCACCATCTGACCCATCAGGTAGCTGTTTTCGCGCAGTTGATCCCAGCAGCGGGCGTTGGCGACAGCGGTGCCAATCATGGCGTCACTGTGACCAATCAAGTATTTCGTGCCGGCCTGAATAGAAATATCCACGCCAAGGGCCAGCGGGCTGAACAGCACCCCAGCCGCCCAGGTGTTATCGATCATAATGATGGCGTCGGGCGCTTTAGCGCGCACCGCCGCGACGATAGCGGGAACGTCCTGCACTTCCATCGTGATGGAGGCGGGGGATTCCAGGAAAACCACGCGGGTATTCGGTTGAATCAGTGCGGCGATATCACCACCGATACAGTGATCAAACCAGGTGGTGGATACCTGGAGTTTGCTCAGTATTTTCGTGCAGAAGTCCTGAGTCGGTTCGTAAACCGCCCCACTCATTAAAATGTGGTCGCCCGCTTCAACGAACGCGAGGATGGCATTGGAGACGGCTGCCGCGCCGCAAGGGTAGAGAACACAGCCCGCGCCGCCTTCCAGCTCCGTCATGGCATCCTGCAAGGCGAAATGTGTCAGGGTGCCGCGACGACCATAAAACAGCTCGCCCTTCGCACGTCCTGCGGTGGCACGTTTTTTCTCAGCCACGGTATCAAAGACCAGCGAAGAGGCGCGCTGAATCACCGCGTTCACCGAACCCTGGGTATAACGCTTGTTGCGTCCAGCACTGACGAGTGTGGTATCAATTTTTTTCGTGGTCATAGCTCTCTACTTTGCCGCTTGCAACTCAGACTTCACGTTACCACGAATTCGGCAACGGCGTTGAGCGGCTAAACAGATTATTGCCGCAGCAACAGCGAGATTTCGCGGGCTGCCTCCTGCAACAGCGGTAAATGGTGCTGGCGCAGCATAGCGGCGGAAACCTGTCCGGCATGCACGCCCACATTCAGGGCGGCCACGATCCGGCCATCCGGCGCGCTGAGCGGTACGGCCAGCGATCGTAGTCCGATTTCCAGTTCCTGATCGTTGATGGCGTAACCCTGCTGCCTGACGCGCGCCAGCTCCTCACGCAGCGCGCTACTGCTGACCAGCGTGTGGCTGGTGTAACGCAGTTGGGTTAAACGCGCCAGATAATCATTTAGCGGTTCGCTGGCAAGGCCACTTAACAGCACTCTTCCCATGGAGGTGGTGCTGGCCGGTAAGCGGCTGCCGATATGCAGGTCGATCGTCATGATGCGCGATGCTGACGCACGGGCGATATAGAGAATGTCATCCCCGTCCAGTACCGCCATCGAACAGGATTCGTTCAGCGTCTGGCTGAGCTGGCGCAAAACCGGCTGTGAGGCGCTCGCCAGCGGCGTAGCCCCTAACCAGTTGTGACCCAGAGAGAGCACACGCGGACGCAGTTCAAAGTTTTTACCATCCTCCGCATACACAAACCCCAGCTTGCTCAATGTATAGAGACAGCGCCGCACGGCCGCACGGGGAATGCTGGTACGCTGGCTGATTTGCGACACGGACATCAGACGCCGCTGCGGCGTAAACGCCTGTAGCACCTCCAGTCCCCGCGCCAGTGAGGCCATAAAGTTGGGATCGCCTTTCCAGGGATCGCTGTTAGCGCGCAGTGGTTGTTGTTCATCCGTCATGATGTTCTCCCGTGAGTGGCTGGAGCCGTGCACGCCTGTGTGCGCGATCACAATGCCCCGTTTCAGTCTGTCGTTGACCGATAATCGCACACTATTTCGATTATCGGTATTGTTTGCTGTCACAGAGCGATCTACTTTTTGACTATTCAACACAAACCGGCCTGAGCCGGGCTAAAGGAACAGCAGATGATCGATAAAAGTGTGGCAACGCTGGCAGAGGCCGTTGCGGTGATACCGGACGGGGCCAGCATCATGATTGGCGGGTTCGGGCCCGCAGGCCAGCCCCTGGAACTGATTGATGCGCTGATCGACAGTGGCGTCCGTGGGCTGACGGTGATCAGCAATAACGCCGGTAACGGCGAAAGCGGCCTGGCCGCGCTGCTGAAAGCGGGCTGCGTCGATAAGATGATTTGTTCCTTTCCACGTCAGGTCGATTCGTGGGTCTTCGACGAACGCTATCGCCGTGGGGAAATCGCCCTTGAGCTGGTGCCGCAGGGCAACCTTGCAGCCAGAATGCAGGCAGCCGGGAGCGGCTTAGGCGGGATTTTCACGCCGACCGCCTTTGGTACGCCGCTGGCGGAGGGCAAGGAAACGCGCGAGATCGACGGTCGCCATTACGTGTTTGAAAAACCGCTTAAGGCCGATTTTGCCCTGATAAAAGCGCACCAGGGCGACCGCTGGGGCAACCTCGTTTACCGCAAAGCAGCACGAAACTTTGGGCCGGTGATGGCCATGGCCGCCACCACCACGATTGCCCAGGTCGCAGAACTGGTGCCGCTTGGGCATCTCGATCCAGAAAACGTCGTCACACCGGGCATTTTTGTGCAGCGGCTGGTGGCCGTCGCGCATCCCGTCACCCTGACCGTTTCCGCCTGAGGAACAGACTATGCAAAAACTCACCCGAGACCAACTGGCCCAGCGCGTGGCGCGTGATATTCCTGAAGGTGCTTACGTTAATCTGGGCATCGGCCTGCCCACCCGCATTGCCAACTATCTGCCTGCTGACAAAGAGATCTTTCTGCACAGTGAGAATGGCCTGCTCGGCATGGGGCCGGCACCCGCAGCGGGAGAAGAAGATCCGGAGCTGATCAACGCCGGGAAAGAGCTGGTGACGCTGCTGCCTGGCGGCTGTTTTTTCCACCACGGCGACTCGTTTGCCATGATGCGCGGCGGGCATCTGGATATCTGCGTGATGGGGGCGTACCAGGTGTCGGTTAACGGCGATTTGGCTAACTGGAGTACCGGCGCGCAGGACGCGATTCCTGCCGTGGGCGGGGCGATGGATCTCGCCATTGGCGCGCGCAAAGTCTATGTGATGATGGATTACCTGACCAAAAAAGGCGAGTGCAAGCTGGTGAATCAGTGCAGCTATCCGCTCACCGGTCTGGGCTGTGTCAGTCGTCTTTATACCGATATGGCGGTGATTGATATTACCCCGCAGGGACCGCTGGTGGTGGAGTGCTGCCCCGGACTGAGTTTCGACGCGCTGCAGGCGTTAACGCCGGTGCGCTTATTGCAACCTGAACTGGCGACCGCCTGAGGAGAGACTGATGCAACAGGCATTTATCTGTGATGCGCTACGTACTCCTTTTGGCCGTTACGCGGGCGCGCTTGCCAGCCTGCGCGCTGACGATCTGGCGGCCTTACCCTTAGCCGCGCTGTTAGCCCGCCAGCCTTCCTCGCTGGCGCAGGCCATTGATGATGTGATCTACGGTTGCGCCAACCAGGCCGGAGAAGATAACCGTAATGTGGCGCGTATGGCCCTGTTACTGGCTGGCCTGCCGTCCAGCGTGCCGGGCACTACGCTCAATCGCCTGTGCGGCTCGGGGCTGGATGCCATCGGCACGGCGGCCCGGGCGATCAAATGCGGTGAGGCCAACGTGATGATTGCGGGCGGCGTGGAAAGTATGTCGCGCGCGCCCTTTGTGACCGGCAAAGCAGAAAGCGCGTTTAGCCGTTCCCTGAAAATGGAAGACACGACGATGGGATGGCGCTTCATTAACCCGCAGATGCGCGCCCGCTTTGGGGTCGATACCATGCCGGAAACCGCAGAAAACGTTGCGCGCGAGTTCGCTATCAGCCGTGCCGATCAGGATGCCTTCGCCCTGCGTAGTCAATTACGTACCGCCCGGGCGCAGGAAATGGGGCTGTTCAGTGACGAACTGATGGCGGTGAGCATCCCGCAGCGCAAAGGCGACGCCCTGAACGTCACCTGTGACGAGCATCCGCGCAGCACCTCGCTGGCGGCGCTGGCAGGCCTGAAAGGCGTGGTCAGCCCGGAAGGCAGCGTGACGGCGGGTAATGCGTCGGGCATTAACGACGGCGCCTGCGCCTTGCTGCTGGCAAGCGAGAACGCGGCGGTAGAACATGGACTGACCCCGCTGGTGCGGGTGGTGGCGATGGCGGCCTGTGGCATTGAGCCGCGCATTATGGGCTATGGCCCGGTGCCTGCCGTGCGTAAAGTGCTGGCTCAGAGTGGCCTGACGCTGGCACAAATGGACGTGATCGAATTAAATGAAGCTTTCGCTGCTCAGGCGCTGGCGGTGACGCGCGAACTGGGGTTAGCCGACGATGCGGCCCATGTGAATCCCAACGGTGGCGCAATTGCGCTGGGGCATCCGCTGGGCGCATCAGGCGGCAGGCTGGCCATGACGGCAGCTTACCAGCTGCGGCGCACCGGCGGCCGGTACGCGCTCTGCACCATGTGTGTAGGCGTTGGGCAGGGAATCGCACTCATTCTGGAACGGGTATAACCAATGTCTCTTTACCGCGCCATGTTTATGGCTTCTCCGCTTAGCGACAGCTTCAGCGATACGGCCCTGCTCCAGGGAATGCTGGATTTTGAAGCCGGGCTGGCACAGGCGCTGGCAGTAGCCGGGGTGATCGATCACGCATCCGCCCGCTGTATTCAGTCCTGTTGCCGGGCGCAGGCGATCGATCGGGCGGCGCTGACGCAGGCTGCGGGGCTGGCTGGTAACCTGGCGATTCCGCTGGTGAAACAGCTTACGGCCGTGGTGGCGGCGACGTCGCCCGACGCCGCGCGCTATGTGCACTGGGGCGCAACCAGTCAGGATGCGATCGACAGTGGTCTGATGCTGCAACTGCGCGCCGCGCTTAACGACACGGCGGTGCTGCTGGACCGGCTTATTGCCGCACTGGTTCTTCAGTGCGAGCGACACAGCACGACGCTGATGGTTGGCCGGACCTGGCTGCAGCACGCTTTACCGGTGACGTTGGGCCTGAAGCTGGCGGGCACGCTGGATGCGCTGGTGCGCTTCCGCGCGCGGCTGGTGGCCATGCGGCCCCGGGTGCTGGCGCTTCAGTTCGGCGGAGCGGCAGGCACGCTGGCGTCGCTGGGGGAAAAGGGCGAGCGCGTAGAGCAGGCACTGTCCGAGGCGTTGGATCTGCCGCGTAGCGCCACGCCCTGGCATGCCCAACGCGACAGGATCACCGAGCTGGCTGGCTGGTATGCCGGTCTTACCGGTACGCTGGGTAAACTGGCCCGGGACATGTCGCTCCTGATACAGAGCGAAGTCGGTGAAATCAGTGAACCCCGGGCACCGGGGCGCGGCGGCTCTTCTACCATGCCGCACAAACGTAATCCGGTGCTCTGTGCCGCGATTCTCAGCGCCGCCAACCGGGTCCCGGGCCTGATGTCGGGCCTGTATGCTGGCCAGGTTCAGGAGCACGAGCGTGCGCTGGGCGGCTGGCAGGCAGAGTGGCAGAGCCTGCCGCAGCTGACAGAACTCAGTGGCGCGGCGCTGGTGCACAGCACGGAACTGATCGACGGCCTTGAAGTGCATGAAGAAGCCATGCAACGCAATCTCGGTCTGACGCAGGGATTAATTATGGCCGAAGCGGTCACGCTGGCGCTGGGAGAGTCGCTGGGACGACAACAGGCACACCATCATATTGAGCAGTGCTGCCGCCGGGCGCTGGAGACGCAGCAGAGTTTGCTGACCATTCTGTGTGCAGATGACACCGTTGTCTCGCACCTGAGCCGGCCTGCACTGGAGACGCTGCTCGATCCGGCCACCGCTACGGGCAGCGCATCGCGCTTTATTCACCAGGTTTTAGCGGCTGCGAGGGAATCATGACGCTGCATTACGTACTTGAGGGGCCAGACGATGCCCCGGTTATTCTGTTCAGCAACTCCTTAGGCACCACATCAGAGATGTGGCAGCCGCAGCGCGATGCGCTGATCAACCAGTATCGCATCCTGCGTTACGACGTTCCCGGCCACGGTGCCTCGGCACCGGACGGACAAACCCGTTCGCTGGAACAACTGGGGAGCAAGGTTCTGTCGCTGCTGGATACGCTGGGCATCGACAGGGTGCACTTTTGCGGCATCTCAATGGGCGGGCTGACCGGACTCTGGCTGGCGCGTTTTCATCCTCAACGCCTGATGACATTAACGGTCGCCAACAGTGCGGCAAAGATCGGCGAGCCAGCGGCCTGGCAGCAGCGGGCGGCAGTTGTCCGTCAGCACGGCATGACCGCTATCACGGAGAGCGCGGCTGCGCGCTGGTTTACGCCGGCATTCTGTGAACGCGCGCCCGCGACGGTACAAAGCCTGCTATCGCAGCTCAGCGCCTGCGATGCCGAAAGCTATGCCGACTGCTGTGAAGCCCTGGCGACAGCCGATTTGCGCCATGAACTGGCGGCGATTTCGCTACCTGTGCTGGTGATTGCCGGACGGGACGACAAGGTCACCACGGTGGCCGATGCGGATGCGATGGTTGCACAGATTCCGGGCGCGCAGCGTGTCGTGCTGCCCGCCTCGCATCTGTCCAGCGTGGAGGTGTGGCTGGCGTTTAACCGTGCGCTGCAGCCTTTTATTGACGCTCAGCTGACGCAGGATCAACGCTATCAGCAGGGCATGAGGGTGCGGAGGGCCGTGCTTGGCGAAGCCCATGTGGACCGTACGTTGGAAAACCTGTCGCCGCTGAATGACGAGTTCCAGAACTTTATCAGCCGCTATGCCTGGGGCGAGATCTGGACCCGTCCTGGCCTGACTCGCCACACGCGCAGCCTGATCACCATCGGCATGCTGATTGCGCTCAACCGGGAAGCAGAGCTGAAGATGCACCTGCGGGCCGCGTTCAATAACGGCGTCAGCCGGGATGAAATCAAAGAGCTGCTGATGCATGCTGCCCTCTATTGCGGCCTGCCGGCCTCCAACGCTGCATTCCATCTGGCGCAGACGGTATTCGATGAGCAGGATAGCGCGCGGTAAACGGCGATGTCAGACAGGCACGTCCAGCACCCGTTGCCGCAAGGCCGCTACCAGTTGCAGCTGCTCAGGTGGCGGCGTTTGCTGCTGACGGGTCAGGATGCCGACCGCTTCAGCCATGCCCTGGCTGGGAAGCGGCAAGGTGCGTAGCTGGTTGCTGGTCAGGTCGTCGCGCACCGCGCCGTAGGGCACCAGCCAGACGTAACCGTGCCCCAGCGTCAGACGACGGGCCAGCGTGGTGGACAGGGTTTCCACTGCGCCATCCGGTAAGGTCAGGCCATGGCTGGTCATCAGTGATTCGGCGTTCTGGCGCGGCACCGTCCCGCGAGGAGACAGGATCAGCGGCCAGCTGAGGGCTTCGGCCAGCGTCACGCCGGCGTGCAACAGTGGATGATGCGGGGCCACCACCAGGCGCAGGGTTTCCAGATACAGCAGCTCGAAATTCAGCCCCTCCATCAACACGGGTTCGGCCATGCGGCCAATCCCCAGCGCCATCTGTCCCGATTTTATCCCCATCAGCAGGGCATCGTTCGCCAGCGTGCTGACCTGGATGCGCCAGCCGGGATAGTGCTGCTGCAGGCTGGCTAACACTGGCGCAACGACGCTGATTATGGCGGTAGGCAGCGCGCCAAGGTGCAGCGGCGCGGGCTGAGGCGCGCAGCCGGGTCGCATGACCTGGTCAGCAATATTCAGGGCATCCAGAATACGAATGGCGTCGTGCAGGAAACGCGCGCCGCTGGCGGTAAGCTCGGTTCCCTGGCGGCTTCGCAGCAACAGTTGCTCACCGGTAAGGAATTCGAGTTCGTTAAGGGTTTTGGACAGGGCAGGCTGGGTAATGCCCAGATGGAGGGCGGCACGACCCAGCGTCCCCTGCTGCGCGGTGGCAACAAAAGCGTGAAGATGACGCAGGCGCACGCGCTGACTAAACCGGGAAACCCTATCCATGGCTCATGTTATGAATTTGCCGCCGAAGCGGCAAGAACAATGTTGCAAGGAAGTTAAGAATCAGATGTCAAAGAACACGGTTTCTTTTTCACCCTGCAGCCAGATATCGAAGCGGTAGATCGTCTCATCGCCGCGCTGTTCACGCTGCGCCAGTAAGGTGCTGCGTCGCGTTTCCCATTCAATTAAATTCAGCACCGGATCGCTGGCATTTGCCGCCTGTTCATCGGCGAAGTAGAGCCGGGTATTCAGACCGATGTTAATGCCCCGAGCCACAATCCACAGGTTCAGGTGCGGGGCCATGGGGCGGCCATCGCGCCCGGTCACGCTGCCGGGTTTAATGGTGTTGATACGCCAGATACCGCTGTCAAAATCCGAGCAGGTCCGCCCCCAGCCACGAAACGCCGGGTCCAGCGGTTTATCGTGCTGCTGGTCAGCGGGGTGCTGATAGCGTCCCTCGGCATTGGCCTGCCACACTTCAATCAGCACATCGCGAACCGGCGTGCCGGAACCGTCGTAAACGCAGCCTTCAACTACAATGCGCTCGCCGCGCGTTTCCGGCTGGGTCAGCACCTCACTAAAGTTATTTTCAAAAATATCAAAGCCTGCCGCATGGGGCGCCAGGCCAATGTGCACATAAGGCCCGGCGGTTTGCGACGCCGTTTCGGCAAGATAGCGTTTCATGATGCGGCTCCCTGGGTCCGGTTTTCGAACCAGGTCGCACGATGACCGCGCAGGACCAGGTCAAAGCGATAGGCCAGGCAATCCAGCGGCACAGCGGAGTGCGTATCCAGTTCTGCAATCAGCGTTCGCACGGCGTCCTCGCTGCCTACCGACTGAACAATCGGACAGCGGCCTACCAGCGGATCGCCCTCAAAATACATCTGGGTAATCAGTCGCTGGGCAAAGGCTTCGCCAGACAGGGAAAAATGAATATGCGCCGGCCGCCAGTCGCTGACCTGATTGCGCCAGGGATAAGGGCCGGGCTTGATGGTGCGAAAACAGTAGTAACCGTTGTCGTCTGTCAGCATACGACCGCAACCGCCAAAGTTAGGATCGATAGGCGCAAGATACTGATCTTTTTTATGACGATAGCGTCCTCCGGCATTGGCCTGCCACACCTCAACCAGGGCATTTTTTACTGGCTGACCAAACGCATCACGCACGTAGCCATGCACGATAATGCGTTCGCCGATGGGCAAACCCTCTTTCGCGTAATTGAGGATCAGGTCACTGTCTCGTGGCCCAAGCTCCTGGCGGGTAAACACCGGCGCGGTGATTTCTGATAATGAGTTTTGCAACGAAATCAGCGCATTGCGCGGGGATCGCAACAGGCTTGTTTTATACAAGGGCGCGAGGGCCGGTGGGTGATCACGGTAATCACGATGCACCAGTTCGCGGGCGGGCCAGTCATTTTTCATCCAGGCATCCTTTATTATTTTTCGGCTACAGAGCAGGAAGTGTAGGAAGCGCAACTTGTAAAAGAAAAGTGAAAAATTGTCGGCTTTGTCATAACCAAAAATCATGACCAGTTACACATTGACGAAATGTTCCAACTGGTTCATAACAATTGCCAATCTCCGTCAGTGGAACGCCTCGCTGCTGACTGGCTGCTTTAAGGTCACCCGGTGACCGTTTATCTGGAGGCAACAATGAAACGTTCTATCGCAACGGTCTCGGTATCGGGCACGCTGCCGGACAAACTGCGGGCCATCGCCGCCGCAGGCTTTGATGGCGTTGAAATTTTCGATAACGATCTGGTCTATTATCCCGGCTCACCCGTGGAAATCCGCCAGCTGTGTGAACAGCTCGGGCTGGAGATTTTGCTGTTTCAACCCTTCCGTGACTTCGAGGGCGGCCCGCGTGACAGGCTGGCGCACAACCTTGCGCGCGCGGCGCGGAAGTTTGAAGTCATGCAACAGCTGGGCTGTCAGCGGATGCTGCTCTGCAGCAACGTCTCACCCGACTGCAGTGACGATTTCGCCACTCAGGTCAGCGATCTTAAGGCACTGGCAGAGCTGGCGGAGCAACACGGTATTACTCTCGGTTATGAGGCGCTGGCCTGGGGACGCCATGTCAGCCTGTGGCGCGATGCCTGGGCCAGAGTCGAGGCCGTCAACCATCCAGCGCTGGGCATCGTGCTCGACAGTTTTCACATTTTGTCGCGCGGCGACAGCCTTGACGGGCTTGACGTGGTGCCGCCAGAGAAGATTGTGTTTGTGCAACTGGCGGATGCGCCGCTGCTGAAAATGGACGTGCTGTCATGGAGTCGCCACTTCCGCTGCTTTCCCGGCCAGGGCGAATTCAATCTGACTCAGTTTATGACGCAGCTGTCTGCCCATGGTTACCGGGACGCCTGGTCGCTGGAGATTTTTAACGACGGATTCCGTGCTTCGCCGGTAGTGCCGACCGCCCAGGACGGTTATCGATCGCTGCTGTGGCTTGAGGAGCAAACCCGTGACTGGCTGATCAAACAGCCGCTGCTGCCCAGTGCGCTGGCTTCCCTGGCCGGAGACGGGCTGTTTCACTCTGCGCCCCAGCCGCCGCTGCTGTCACTGGAGTTCATCGAATTTGCCGTCAGCCACAACGACGCACTGGCCCTGGGGCAATGGCTGACGCAGCTTGGCCTGGTTCATGCGGGGGATCATCGCTCCAAGCAGGTGGCGCTGTATCGCAACGGCAAGGTGCATGTGATCCTGAATGCCCAGCCGGAGAGCCAGGCCAGCGGGTATTATCATCAACACGGCATTTCGCTGTGTGCGGTGGCGTGGCGGGTTCGCGGAGTCGATAAGCTGATTAAACGCGCGCAGGACTATGGTTACGCCATCTGGCAGGGAGAGACCGGCCCGAACGAACGCCAGATACCGGCGCTATGTGCCCCCGACGGCAGCCTGATCTATCTGGTGGAAGATGAGCCAGCAGGTCAGGACGGTTACCACAACGATTTTCATTTAACGCACCGCACAGCGCCGCAGCCCGCGATGCAGACGATCGATCATTTGGCGATTGCCCTGCCCGATGACACACGCGATAACTGGATTATGTTCCTGCGCAGCGTGCCGGGTTTTGTGCAGGATACCGAGTGGGAACTGCCCGATCCGCTGGGTCTGGTGCGCAGTCGGGTGCTGCGGAGTCCCAACGATGCGATTCGCCTGCCGCTGAATATGTCGGTCAGCCGGGAAACCCAAATTGCCCGTGCCTTAACGACCTATCAGGGCGCAGGATTACAGCACGTCGCCTTTGGCTGTGACGACCTGTTTAGCGCGGTAAAAGCCGCGCGCGAACGCGGTCTAAAAACCTTACCGATTCCCGATAACTATTATCAGGACCTGATGGCGCGCTTCGATCTCGATGCCGATTTTCTGGCGCAGCTGCAACGCTACGATGTGTTGTATGACCGTGATGAACAGGGCGGGGAACTGCTGCATGTCTATACCGTTCCCTATGAAAAAGGCCGCTTTTTCTTCGAATTGCTGGAACGGCGTGGCGGCTATCGCGGCTTTGGCGCGGCCAATGCGCCCGTGCGGCTGACCGCCATGCGGTAATCCTTCGACGGGCCAGTTTCGCTGGCCCGTTATCCTGCACCTGTCTCCTCTGTAGCGCATCCCTCCGCCTGAAAACACGCCCGATCCCGCTCACAATCCTTAGCGGATAACGGGAGCCATGCTGTCAGAAAAATTGCCTTATATAACAATCTAATAACGCGATAATGAATTTTATTTAACGCATTGTTGCGCGATAAACGCACAAAATTTCGATTATCGCCGTTTATCGCCCTACAGCGCCTGCATATAGTAACCCCACATAACGTATTTCACCGGAGAGTCACCGTGGCGGAAAGCAAAACAATTGATGTTCGGGCGTTAATCGACAGCCGCCCGCTGGGGATGTGGCAAAAGATGGTGGTGCTGTTTGGCTTCTGCATCATCGCCCTTGATGGATTTGATATTGCCATCATGGGATTTATTGCACCTGAATTAAAAGCCGACTGGGGGATCACCAACCGCGAGCTGGGGCTGATTATCAGCGCAGCGCTGGTGGGACTGGCGCTGGGCGCGATGCTCTCTGGTCCCCTGTCTGACAGGCTGGGCCGCAAAGTGGTCATTATTAACAGCGTGTTCTTTTTTGGTGCCTGGACGCTGATCACCGCCTTTTCGCAAAACATGGAGCAGATGATCCTGTTTCGCTTCCTGACCGGTCTGGGATTGGGTGCGGCGATGCCCAATGTGGGTACGCTGGTGGCCGAATTTGCGCCTGCCAGGCGGCGGGCCTTTCTCATCACCGTGGTGTTTTGCGGCTTCACCTTTGGTGCCGCGCTGGGAGGCTTTGCCGCTTCATGGCTGATGCCGCACTTTGGCTGGCACGCCGTACTGATGCTGGGCGGCATCCTGCCGATGCTGTTCGTGCCGTTGCTGCTCTGGGCGCTGCCGGAGTCGGTGTGCTTTTTAGTGGTCAGGCGCGCTGCCAGCAAAAAAATTCACCGTATTCTGGCTAAGCTGGCGCCGGATCTGGACCTGCAACAGTGCAGCGTCGAGCTGCCGCCCGTCAGCAAAGCGAACGCGCAGCCGGTAAAAGTGGTACTCAATGACGCGTATCGGTTTGGCAGCCTGATGCTGTGGGGCGCCTATTTTACCGCCCTGTTTTTGTTCTACACCCTGGGCAGTTGGCTACCCATGCTGATTAAAGATAACGGTTTTGACGTGGTACAGGCTGCGATTATTACTGCGCTGTTCCAGGCAGGCGGCACCTGCGGTTCGCTGTTTTCGGGTTGGTTAATGGACAGGATTGAGTCGCACCGGGCGCTGTCGCTGATTTACGGTGCGGGCGCGCTGTTCACGGTCGGTATGGGATTTTCGCTTGCGCACCCGGTGCTGCTGGGCGGTTGTGCCATGATGATCGGCTTTTGCATCGGTGGCGCTAACACTGGAATGAATGCGCTCTCGGCCAGCTTTTATCCGACCGAGGCCCGCGCGACCGGCTCCAGTTGGATGCACGGCGTGGGACGCATCGGCGCGATTCTGAGCGCGTTGGTCGGGGCAGAGATGCTGGCGCTGGGCTGGGGATTTGCCACCATTTTTGCCGTACTGGCTATTCCGGCGTTGTTAACGGTGGCGATGATTACGGCAAAAGGACGTTATCAGCAGCGCCAGGCCGCCAGCAGAAGCACGCCTTCCCGCTGGGGAATTAGCCCAGGGGATATCCGCTAATCAGGGCTATGTTACGCCCAGATGCTGTCCGCTCAGGGCACACAGCCGGTTGAGGTGGTCGGCGTGTTCAGCGGCGGGCTCACCCCGGATGGCATTTCTTGATATTGCCGTCCGGTGCAGGGCGACGACGGTGGCAGCGGGTGCTGTCTGAGCAATGTGTCAGGCGAGAACAAAGAGGGTTCTGCCGGGCTGGCACGGACGGGCTGCTCTGGCTCGGGATCGGCCCGGAAGGGCGGACGTACCTGGCTTCTTTTCTTCTTACCTGAGTGATGGTCGTGACGAAAACGCTTTAACCTGCCCGGCGGGGCCGCGCTGCGTGAGGCATGGATGAAACGAATCAGTGCCACGCTGCGCAACTGGCGACTAAAACATTTAACCATCCCGGATGAGGGTTTACCGGATTCATAACAGCGCCTGAAAAAGTGCAAAGTGATCAGGGTATTGGTGGCGGCATAGCAGGCTCCCGAACAGTGTGAAGCCATGTTTGAACCGGGTAGCAGCAGTGATACAAACAAAAAACAGCGAGACAGCCAGAGCAGCATCGTCCGGTCTGGCGGCGGGCAGGGATCGGATGACGTCTCGCTTGCCTGGATTAAGGCGTTACTGGCGTGAGAAAGGGTGCCGTCAGGCCCGGCGAAAACGGGAGCGGGAGACAGGCGTGATGGGCGATCTCCCTCACGAGTAAGGTCAGCGTGGTCATGCGGTAAACGGCGGCCTCGTAATGAAAGCCACGGTATTGTCCGACGTAAAAGCGAAAGTAGGCTGGTTATGATTGCATTGCTCATAGTCTGTTTATCATTCTGTTTGCGCAACAATCGTGCGCGGGGATTCCCCCTGCTCACGAAAGCGATTTTTCACTGACTCGCTTCTCTGACAATGGAAATGCCGATTTATGCTGACTCTCGTGTAATTAATTGGCCCGATAATAAAATACGCTGCGTTTGCCGTTCGGGTTCTTTCACCTGACGCAGGATAAGTTCCGCCGCCTGCCGCCCGGATTCTTCACTGGCGGAAGAAACATAGGTGAAAGAGGGCGAGGTCAGGTTCACGTGCAGCATGTCTTCAAAGCCCACCAGCGCGACCTGTTGGGTCAGGAACACATCTTTACCCACGGTGCGCCCCGTATGATGAATCCCTGAAATCGCCCCAATGATCGCATCCGGCGAGTGACAGAGCAGGGCGGTAATGGTGTTGTTCTGCTCCAGTAACTGGCGAGTGGCATAAGCGGCGGCCTGGGTATCGGCCCGACAGGACGGCGTAAACCCTTCCCGCAGCGCCAGCCCGTGCTGGGTCAGGGCACTGCGAAACCCGAGTAAGCGCTGTTGCCGGATCAGATCCCCTTCAATCCCGCCAATGTAAGCAATATTGCGATGACCGCGTTCTATCAGATAGCGCGTCGCCAGGTGCGCGGCCTGGCGGTTATCACGCATCACCAGATTGCACTTCTCTGCCAGCAGCGACTGCGATACCACCACCAGCGGCAAAGGGCAGTGCAGGAGTTGCTCGGGCAGGCTGGCGTTTCGCGTGTTTGACGCCAGATAGACGACCCCGGCGACGCCTTGCTGTTTAAACGAAAGCAGGCAGCGTGCCAGCGATTCGTCGTCGTCAGTGGGCTGGCCCAGAAATACCAGGTAGCCCTGCTTTTCAAGCTGCTGAACAATGCTTGCCATCACCTTGACAGAGAAACTGTCGCTGAAATCGCGCAGAATCAAACCGATAAGGTTAGAGGTACTGGCGCGCAGATTCGCCGCGGCCACATTCTGCACATAGTCGAGCGCATCAATGGCGGCGTGAACTTTCCTGATGGTGGCATCGGATATTTTTCCTTTCTGACGCAGCACCAGTGAAACGGTCGAAACCGAAACACCGGCATGTTTAGCAACGTCAGTAATGCTGACTCTCTTCAAACCTGCTCCCTGACATTCACGTCATCCGCCTGATACCGCTTTGCCCGTCGCCTGCAGAAACGCAGGCTAGGATTTGCCCACCATCCCGGACAGCGTCTGGGCAATAAATTGCGCTCTGGCACCAAAAATAATTTGTATTCCGTTATCGCCGACAAAAACCACGCCGCGCGCGCCAAGGTTATTAAGCCCTTCACGGTCGACCTCATTGCTGTTGGCCACTTCAAGCCGAAGGCGCGTAATGCAGGCGCCCACCGCGCTGATATTCTGCTCGCCGCCCAGCAGAACCATAATGTCGCTTGCCAGCTCTGCATCGGTTTTATCATCGGTCGTGGCCGTCACATCGGTTCGTCCCGGCGTTTTTACATTAAACCGGCGTATCACGAAGCGGAAGGTGAAATAATAAATCAATGCCATCGGCACGCCTACGATAACGGCACTGAGATAGTGAGTCTGATAACCGTTAAGAGAGGGCACAATGCCAAAGGTAATGTAGTCAATCATTCCGGCCGAAAAGGACTTCGCGATATGAGCATGCAGCAGGTACATGGTCATATACGCCAGGCCAGCCATGATGGCATTAAAGACATACAGCAGGGGCGCGACAAAGATAAAGGTGAATTCTACCGGCTCGGTGATCCCGGTTAAAAAGCAGGTCAGCGCCGCCGAAAACAGGATACCGAAGGCGATCTTTTTGTTTTTGGTATGGGCTTCGTGATACATCGCCAGACAGGCGGCGGGCAGCGCGAACAGCATCAGCGGGTACTCACCTTGCATAAACTTGCCCGCATTTTGGTAGGTGTTGCTGCTAAAGGATTTCACGCCCTCTTCCAGCATCTTGAACCAGATGGTTTGATCGCCATGGATCACCTGGCCGCTTTTGGTCACGTAATCGCCAAAGGAGTACCAAAATGAAGGATACCAGATATGGTGCAGACCAAGCGGTATCAGGGCGCGTTCGACCAGCCCAAAAATAAAGGTTGAGGCCGCCTGATTATCACCGTTAACGATAACCGACAGCACATCAATCCCTGCCTGAATATGTTGCCAGACATACGGCATCAGCAGGCCAAGCAGGAAGGATAAAAACGCGGTGGCAATGGCGACAAAACGCTTACCGGAAAAGAAACCGAGAAACTCCGGGAGCTGCAGGGTATGGAAGCGGTTATAGCACCAGGCGGCCAGTATGCCGCAGATAAGCCCGCCAAACACACCCATCTGCAACGTCGGAATGCCGACGACCATGGCATATTTTCCGCCCTGAGCCGCCATTTCCGGTGTGATATGCAACATAGTGCCGATGGTAATATTGGTCACAAAGACGGAAACCGCGGCAGAGATCGCGGCGATACCGGATTCGGAGGCCAGCCCTACCGCAGAGCCGATAGCAAACAGCATCGGCAGGTTATCGAAAATCACCCCGCCGGCATTCATCATCAGCGGCAACTCAAATTTATTACCAAATGCCAGTAGCAAGCCAGCTGCAGGCAGCAACGAAATGGGCAGCATGAGCGCCCGGCCAATCATTGATAGTTTTGATAACGACTTAACAAATCCTGAGAGCAGTCTCATGCCAGGTTTCCCCAATGTTGCGCTGTTATTAGCGTTTTTATAGTAGGTAGAACGTTCTACTCATCCTGCTGCAGGGGGATTTTGGCCGCAACATAATTTTTACATTCACCGAAACGAAAAACTTATTTTATGAGATTGATCGCTAATTAGCCGTTTTGGCGCATCTGGATGCGGTAAAAATGCTGGGTTAACTGAGCAACCTCTGCTCAGGGTGTCAGCCAAAAGCCAAAAGCCAAAAGCCAAAAGCCAAAAGCCAAAAGCCAAAAGCCAAAAGCCAAAAGCCCCGTGGTCGCGACAATCACGCCATGTTATCTGTGTACAACGCGGCGCGAAGCATATTGTCTGGGCCTGGTGGCCTGGTAAAATCAACTCGCCGCCGCAGCCCAAAGCCCTGCGTTATTTCCCTGCAGGCCGTTATGTCGCCTGGGTGTGCGCGGATGGCTATAACGAGGGAACCTCCACTTCAGACCATCAATGGCAGAGCTGCTACCACGTATTCCAGCAGAGCGATGCGGCGAGGTCGGGCACCGGCACACTCACGTTGACCGTTGACCGTTGACAGGTGAAACAGGGTTTGATGAAACCGGCGACGACAAGGCGAAGTGGGCAGGTGCTATCGTTCCTGTGCTAAAACACAGTGCCTTGTGGTGAAAGCTGACGTGTGGGGCGAGATGGAAAAGAGCGCCGCGGGCCTGTGAACCGCGCGCCTGAAGCACTGGCGGCTCAGGCGCAATGCAGGCCATCCCAATACGAACGTAATAAAGCCAGCGCGGACCGGGCCTAAGCGTCCTTTTTCCAGTGCTGGCTCCATAGCCTAAACCCACGGCAGATTGTAAATACTAATGAGAACCACTATCAATTCGATTGATTTTTGCTATCATCTGCACTTATTCCGCATCCTGAATATGAAGTTGGAGAAGCCGCGTGGTAGCCAGTGATTTAATGCAAGCAGACCTTTCCGTATGGGGCATGTACCAGCATGCTGATATCGTGGTGAAGGTCGTCATGATTGGTCTGTTATTGGCCTCTGTTGTGACCTGGGCCATTTTCTTCGGTAAGTATGCTGAGCTGAGCGCGGCCAAACGACGCCTGAAACGTGAACAGCTGGCATTGGGTGAAGCCCGCAACCTGAATGATGCCGCGCGCGCCGCCCAGCAGTTTAAAACCACCAGCCACAGTGCGGTGCTCCTTAACGACGCGCAAAACGAGTTGGAACTTTCTGCAGGCGTTGAAGACACGGCCGGAATCAAAGATCGTACCGCTTTCCGGCTCGAACGTCGCGTCGCTGCTTTCTGCCGACACGCTGGCCGCGGCAATGGTTTCCTGGCAACGATTGGTTCCGTCGCGCCGTTTATCGGTTTGTTCGGCACGGTCTGGGGCATCATGAACAGCTTTATTGGTATCGCCAAAACCCAAACGACCAATCTAGCCGTTGTTGCCCCCGGCATCGCTGAAGCCTTACTGGCGACCGCGATCGGTCTGGTGGCCGCGATTCCGGCGGTGGTGATATACAACGTGTTTGCCCGCATGATCGCCAACTACAAAGCCTCGTTAGGGGATGTTGCTGCGCAAATTATGCTGCTGCAAAGCCGCGATATCGACCTGGGAAACCTGGCACAGCCTGAAGCCAACCGTCCTGCCGCCGCGCAAAAACTGCGTGTAGGGTAAGCGTTATGGCAATGCGATTAAACGACCCGTCCGAAACCGAGGGTGAAATGCACGAAATCAACGTCACGCCGTTTATTGACGTGATGCTGGTGCTACTCATCATCTTCATGGTCGCGGCGCCGCTGGCGACCGTTGATGTCCGTGTGAATCTCCCGGCGTCCACCAGTGCGCCTCAGCCGCGCCCGGAAAAACCGGTTTACCTCTCTATCAAAGCCGACAAGCAGCTCTATGTCGGCAACGAGGCGGTAAATAATGCGTCGCTGATTAACGTGCTGACGCAGCAGACGCAAGGCAAGAAAGACACCACGATTTTCTTCCAGGCCGACAAGTCTGTGGATTATGAAACGCTGATGAGCGTTATGGATGAACTGCGCACGGCCGGTTATTTAAAAATCGGTTTAATGGGAATGGAAACGGTCAAGAAGTGATGAATCAGGCGGGGTAAACCCGGTTAAGCCGCAAGCCTTGACCCTTTTTCACTTCTCAGATGCAGTTAATACGCTTACCTGTCCCCACATCTTAAGCCCTCCTCAAAAAGCGCTCACTCTGTAGCGCTTTTTTTGTCTCTGCTTTTTTGCAGAATCTTCGATAGCCTTTTGTCAATCAACGCAGGCAGATATGCTGCTGTAGCTCTTCTGTTAATTTCTTGTTACGGAAACTCACGAGTTTGTAAAGTGCAATGGTGATCAATGTCACATTAATCTGGCTTCTGGCAGGCTAAAACGGATAAAAAACCAAGGAAGCCGTGATGAGCCATAGTGAAACTTTACAAAAGCCGCCCAAGAGCGCGGCCAGAACCATTTTCAACGTTACCAGTGGTAACTTCCTTGAAATGTACGACTTCATGGTATTTGGCTATTACGCGACCGCGATAGCCAAAACCTTCTTCCCCGGTGACGATCCCTTCTCTTCATTAATGCTGACGTTGATGACCTTCGGCGCAGGTTTCCTGATGCGCCCGCTGGGGGCGATTATTCTGGGGGCTTACATTGACCACCATGGTCGTCGCAAAGGGTTGCTGTTAACGCTCGGCCTGATGGCAGTGGGTACGCTCACCATTGCGCTGGTACCGGGTTATGCCACGCTTGGCGCGGCGGCACCGGTCCTGATTCTGCTGGGTCGTCTGCTGCAGGGCTTTTCAGCCGGCGTGGAGTTAGGCGGTGTGTCCGTGTATCTGGCCGAAGTGGCCCCAAAAGGACGCAAAGGGTTCTTTGTGAGCTGGCAATCGGGCAGTCAGCAGATCGCCGTGATTTTTGCTGCGCTGCTGGGTCTGGCGCTGAACCATCTGCTTTCCCATGATGAAGTGACCGAGTGGGGCTGGCGTATTCCCTTTGTGGTGGGCTGCCTGATCGTGCCATTCCTGTTCTATATCCGCCGTATGCTGGAAGAAACCGACGCCTTCAGCCAACGTAAACATCACCCGGCGATGACAGAAATTATGCGTTCGGTTGCCAGCAACTGGGCACTGGTACTGGCGGGCATGTTGATGGTCGTCACCACGACCGTGATGTTCTATATGATTACCGCCTTTACGCCAACCTTTGGCAAAACGGTGTTGATGATGAGCGACAAGCAGGCGTTTATGGTGACGCTGTTCGTGGGCATTTCCAACCTGTTCTGGCTACCGGTGATGGGCGCGCTGTCCGATCGCGTCGGTCGTCGCCCCCTGTTGCTGACGTTTACCGTGCTGATGATTGCCACGGCCTGGCCCGTACTGCACTGGATGGTGGGTTCGCCGAGCTTTGCCCATCTGCTGGAGGCGGAATTATGGCTCTCCTTCCTCTACGCCAGCTACAACGGTGCCATGGTGGTTTATCTGGCAGAAATTATGCCGGCAGAAGTGCGCGCCGCCGGTTTCTCCATGGCCTACAGCCTGGCAACCGCGCTGTTTGGCGGCTTCACGCCAGCGGTGTCGAGTTATCTGATTCACGCCACGGGTGATAAGGCGATGCCGGGCGTATGGCTGACCTTTGCGGCCATTTGTGGGCTGATTGGCACCTTGCTGATTGGTCGAATGGTCAAACAGTACCGCGCGCGCCACGGCGGCACGCCGGTCAGCGCCGCACTTTAAAAGGCAATATCGACCACCACGCTGTCGCTGTAGTTGCCCGCAGGCGGCGTGTTTTGGGTGGTGAGGACGCGCGCAGTGTAGTTAAAGCTGCGCGTCAGTCCATCGGTGCTGACGGTATTCGCCGCCGCACTGCCAACGCGTTCTGTCCCGCTCGGTCCCCAACGATCGCTACTGGTTCCTTTGTAGATTTCGTAACTCAGAAGGTTCGTGCCGCTCGTCATATTGCGTACGCTGCCTGAGGCGTTGTTGCCATTGCTTAAGCCCACCGTGTAGGTACTGCCTTTACTGCATAATACATTGATGGTTTGCGAAACCGCCCCAAAGCTGGCGACCAGCGGTGCACTCCCAAAGCTGATATTCGGTGCGGTAATCGCGGTGCAGTCGTTAGTCAGGACAACCGTCACGGTGATGGGAATGACCCCGTTGCCGGTCTGCGGGGTCAGGCAAGCGCCCAGGGCGGAAAGGCTGGTGCAAACGTTATAGGTGACGGCCATGTTCAGCGTCAGCGTATAGCTGCCCGCCGCCACGGTTTGCCCGGCGACGGTGCGTAAATAGACGGGAATCGCAAAGTTCAGGCTGCCCAGTAACCCCGCCAGATTAATCAACGTCGCCGAGCTGTAGACAAAAGCCGACCCGCCAATCGTGAGTTCATTGGCGCAGGCGCTGTCGGTACACAGCCGTACCGGAATATTGTCGCTGCCGGTATCGCCGCTTCGTTTGAGCGTACCGCGCGTGCCGTTGGTGTTGCTGGCGCTGGTCAACTGAAACGTAATCTGGTTATTACCCAGCAGGGTCAGGGCCGTGCCCGATCCGCAGTTGACGTTAGCGTTGGTGGAGGTGGAACTGACGCTGGTATTTGCAACAAAGGTCGTTTCTGTGCCAAAGCTGGCGCTAGAGGCAGGCAGGGCACAGGCTGCATAACCCAGCGAGGGCAACAACAGCAGGCAAAGGAGTAGCATCAGGTTTTTCATGGCGTCATTCCGGCGGTAGCGTTATCAGGATTGGGCACCGGTGCACCTTTGGGCAGCGGCGGTAGGGGGCAGGTCAGCGGCCCGTAGGTTTTTAATGCCTGCGGTTGACCGCCAGGCAGTGTCAGATCGGTTTCACAGGTTCGGCCATCGGGGGCGATGACCTTGATAGGGTTGTGCTCGCTGAGGTCGTCCAGCCAGGCGATGCCGTCCCAGCCAACGTAGCCGGTTGCCTGTCCCGGACGGATCACCTGGCTGGATACCGGCAGCGGCTGGTTATTGCCATCAAACAGAATCACGCTGGCGGCGCGTAAACGTTCAACCGGAAAATCCAGTAAAAATCCACTCTGACGCTTCACGGCAAAACGCTGCTCCACTTTGGGCGTGGTCATATCGGCAGGCAGATCGAGCGTATCAATGTCGTATTTGGCCGCGTAGTAGCTGCTGATTGACGGCACCAGCAGGTAGCCCTTGCTGTCGGTGCGCCCCATCGACTGATTTTCATAGCGGACATTCACGTCCGGGTAATTAGTTTTGACCACCACAAACGCATCGTTAATGGTGTTGGCGGCAAACACCTGATTATCCATCAACACCAACGAGCCGGATAAATCGGCCCACTGCGTCGTGTTGTCATCATCCCCATAAAAGCCGGCGGAGGTATCGATCTTATTGTTGCGGTAGCGCAGGCTGCCCTGACGATAATCGCCGCTGTTGCCGCCCTGATTCGCCCAGGATGCATCCCAGGCAACTCCCCCATCACTGGGCATGGCGCGGGACAAATAGGCCCGCTGATTATTTTGGCCTTGCTGATCGCGCTCAAGGCTCAGGGAGGCATTACTGTTTTCACCAAACGGGATCACCAGCGAGACGGCACCGCTCCATTCGCCCTGTTGCCTGTCACGGCTGGCGGAAATGTACAGGCTGGCATTGCCCCACAGATTTTTACTCCACGACAGGTTCCACAGGCTGGTACGCTGGTTATCGCCGCTGGAGATATCGATATAGGCTGCACCCAGACTGCCATAACGATTGAGCGATATGCTGGCGCTGTACTGCGCGGTCCGTCGCGCCAGGCTGTAACGGTTGTCAGCATAGGCACTGTTGCTCTGGTTGCTCAGCAGGGCCAGATTACCAAAGCCGGCGTTGCGGACGGTGTGCTGGGTGCCCAGGCTGAAACGGCTGTTGTTGTACTGATAGCCCCAGCTGTACTGCGCGCCCGACTGACCTTCCAGACGACTCTGCGCCGCTGCGCCGTTAATCACGCCCCAACTGCCCACTTTGAACTGCGCGCCCGCGCCGCCCATTCCCAGCTCATTACTGCCTTCCGCGTGGGTTTCCAGCGTGAGCCAGTCCGTCATGCCATAGCGCCACGAGCCGCTCAGGGCTGCCGCACCGTAATCGGCATTTTTGATGCCGTAATTTTGACGTATCGCACCCGCTGAAAAGGCGTAATCGGACAGGCCGGGCTTGAGCAGATTACTGGAAACATAAAACGGCAGCGTGGTGACGACCTGGCGACCGACGGCATCCGTGGTGGTAATGACGGCGTTCCCTGCGCCATTTACAAAGGGCACGTTGGTCAGCGACCAGGGACCGGGCTGGACGTTGGCCTGGGTGGAACGATAGCCGTTAACAAACAGGTCAACCGTCGAGGGCACCGCCGCCTGACCGGAAAAGGCAGGCAGGGGATAGGTAACCAGATCCGGTCGTACGCTGAAATCGCGCGCAACCTGTATGCCGCCAAGCCGGACGCTGCTGGTCCATGCCAGCGCATCGGTAGTGAGGTCGCCAACCCGCCAGCTCAGGATGGCGTTTTCATTCTCATTGCTCCACCGGGTGTCATAGCGGATATAGCCCTCATCCTGGTAGCGATTTTGCCCTTCCAACTGCTGTTGCCAGACGCCATTACTGGAGAAGTGCCCTGCCTCACCAAACAGACGCAGTTCATTCCAGGCCGCCAGCCGTGTGCCCGCCACGTCGGTGCGCGTGACGTAGAGATCGTAATTGATCAGGGCACCGTTACTGACGCGTCCAGGAAAGCGCGGCCCGTTGTTGCTCTCACCTAACGTCTGGGCTGGCAGCCAACCGGGCGGAACGGTCAGCAGCAAGCGTTGGCGGCGATCGTCATAATCCACTTTCACCTCCGCCAGTTGATTGACATCAACCTGCTGCTGCCCCTGATATTTTTCGGCAGGGATTCCGGCACGCTGGAGATCGCCCGCCCGCACCAGAAAATGGCCGTTTTGCTGCTCGACCGGCACGATATCGCCCCGCGCCTGCTGGTTCACTACCAGCTCTAACATGTAACGCTGGCCGGTAGGACGGTTATCCACCGACGGAGGGGGCGGTAGCGACGTAAAGGTTTCAGCCCAGAGATAACCGGGCGTCAGACAACACAGTCCCGCAATAGCCAGCGCGACGGGATGCGGCGAAAACTGCATCATTGCAACTTACTGAGCCGCAGCGCTGCGCCACTGCCCGTTATTGGTCTCTGCGCTCAGTTCACCGCTTACGGAGGACGTTAACGGAAAGCGCTGCGTGCTGTTGGCCAGCACATAGCCATAAAGTCCGTTTCCAAGTCGCTGACCGCCAACGGTGACATTACTGAGTCGTGCATGGCCGTTGCCGCGATTCGTGAGTTCCAGATAGCGTTGGCCGCTCGCGTTGACCTGACGCCAGCTGAGTGCCGACTTCGCGTTATCGCGGCTCAGACCGGAGCCATAAACAAAGAGCGGAACCGAATAACGCATCTGAAAATTCAGCCCGGCCTGGTTGTCGCTGACCGATCGCGGGGTAGGGATCTCATCCAGCACCACGCGGTAGGCCACCTCTTTACCTGCGGCAGGCGGTAGCTGTTTAATCAGGCGGACGAGCTGCTTTTGACCGGGTTCGATGCGCACCAGTGGCGGGCTGGCGACGACCTGCTGCTGAGTTTGATACTGCTCCTGGCTGTTGGTCTGCTGCCAGGCGAAGATGCGCACCTGCATAAGCGTCGTGCTGCTGCCACGGTTTTCCAGCCACAGCTCGCTGGCTTTCTCCTCCGGGTTTATCGCCGGGTCGATGGGCCAAATCATGACAGAGTTAGCGCCCTGCGCCTGTGGCAACAACACGAGTGTAAACAGAAAAAACAGGGCGCGCAGGGATGGCATGGTAAAGCTCCTTTGTACTTTTTATCACCAGGTCAGCGTGACGCTGAGCGTGTCGGAATAAACCCCGGCGCGCGTCGGGCCGGGTAACTGCAGCACGCCGTAAATCGGTAACGTGATGTTATTGGCATTGCTGTAGCTCAGCGGCACTGCCGTATTCACCGGAATCGGGGTAGTGCGTGCTGCATTGCTAAAGAGGTAATAGGGAATCGTGTTGGTATTGTTCGCCAGCTTCAGGTTGCGGGTCGCGGTATAGTTACTGCCACCGTTGATGGTCATGCTCAGGGTGGTGCCGGGTGTACAGGCGAGGTTAATCGTTGAACTTTGCACATAGCTGGCGCTGACACTGCTGTTTGCCAGCCCGGACTGGGTGCCAAAATTAAGCGTGCCAAAGATCCCCGTATTGGTCCCGGAGATCACACAACCTGCAACGATTGACGCTGAAACCTGAAATGTCGTGGAGCTGGTCGTAATGCTCCACCCATTCACACTCACCAGGAACAGTAACCCGCCAGCGGTGATCGAACCAGGTGACCAGGTTGCTGTCATCTGCCGCTACTCAAACACGGGCGCTTAGTAGTTCACGGCAACGTTAATGGTATCGGTGTAAGTGCCAGCCGGAATCACAGGGTTAAAGCCGCCGCCCACCACGCGTCCGTAAATCGCGTAATTGGTGCCAAGCGTGGGATCGGTCGTGCCGCTTGGCGCAATATTGGTGTTATTCGCAATGGCGGTGCTAAAGGAGGCGTCGCTGTAGAGGGTATAAGCGATGCCCTGGGTATTATCCGCGCCCAGCACCAGATAGCGCGGTGCAGATGACACGGTGCCGTAGACGGTTCCCGGTGCCGCATTACTGCTGGTCACCTGGACGTTAAACGTTTGCCCGGTAGTACAACGCACGTAGATACCGTTTCCTGCCGCGCCCACCAGGGTGGCATTCAGGGTATCGAAGGTGGCGGCACTGCTACCAAAGTTCAACGAACCAAAGTTTACGCCCGTGGTGGCTGACTGGCCGTTCACCAGACAACCTGTAGTTAATGTCAGCGTAGCGTTAATTGCACCCGTGGTGGTGGCAGCAAACGTCACGGACGGCAGCGCCGTGGTGAAACTGACAGCTAACAGAAAAAGCTTGAATTTCATAATCATTCCTTACCGATTATTCAGGACTTGTGCTTTTTCACCTGATGGCGTAATACAAAAAAACCAGAGAAAAGAAAACCTAACCGTAGAGTGTCAGCATCCTGCCGTTGTTTTTCCCGACAATCCAGAAAACAGGTAAGTCGATTTATATTAATTTTTTTTACTATACATCAGCCTGGCCGTTGTAGCGAAACCCGACGATAAATTTTTTATTATTTTGTTACATTCGTGCCCCCGGACACCCTTCATGGCCGCTGATTCTCGGTAAATGAAAATAAAAACAGGGGCGTATTTTGCGCACCGTGACCCTTTCGAATTCGGTGGGATGGTCTTGCGCCAGCCAGAAACGGTTTCAGAATAATCGTCTAAGATAAGCAGATGTGGACGGAGGCGAGCAGACGAGTTGGCGGTATGTTTAATTATAATTTATTGGAATAGCAGTCTTTTTTAATTTTTCCTGCGTTTCTGTGCCTGTCGTTTCATGCCGGGAGAGCGGTAATCGCCTGGATAGCGCCCTGCGGACAACAACAAATTTCCTCGGTCGGCAGACCAGGTTGATTGGTCCGGACGCTCGGAAGCATTGGGAACCTCTATTAAAAAAGCCTAATTTAGTCTTTTTTCGCGCCGATAACCGGTAAATAAGACAAAACATCTTTTTCAACGTCAACATCACAGCTGCGCGCTCGGCGCTGTTCGGATAAACACTATGCTAGTGGCCTCATATAACGCATTCATCGTCGTCATTTCGGTATTAGTGGCGATGCTGGCTTCCTTTACCGCGCTGGATATGGCGGGACGTGTAGCCACTTCAACCGGTAAGGTCGCACTCGTGTGGCTGTTTGGCGGTGGCTTTGCCATGGGCATTGGTATTTGGGCCATGCACTTTATTGGCATGCTTTCCATGGACCTGGACATGATGATGAGTTATGACGCATCCCTCACGGCGCTGTCTGCCGGTATTGCGGTGTGTGCATCCATTTTCGCCCTGTGGCTCGTCTGTCAGGGGGACCTGCCTCTGCCGCGCTTAGCCGGCGGTGCTGTTGTCCTCGGCAGCGGCATTGTCGCTATGCATTACACCGGCATGGCCGCCCTGGTGCTCTCGACCCGTATCATCTGGAACTGGGGCTGGGTGCTGATTTCGGTGATCATCGCGCTGGCCGCCTCCGTTGCTGCCCTGTGGCTGGCGTTTAAGCTGCGTGAAGGGCATCAGGGACGCGTCGCCACACTGCGGCTGTGTGCATCGGTGGTGATGGGCGCCGCCATTGCCGGTATGCACTACACCGGCATGATGGCGGCTTCATTCCCTGCAGGCAGCCATACCATGTCTTCGGGCGTTAACAGCAACTGGTTAGCCATTGTGGTCACCGTAGTGACCATCGCCATACTCGGTATCACCCTGCTGGTTTCCATGCTGGATGCGCGCATGCAGGCACGTACGTCTATCCTGGCCAGTTCACTGGCTGAGGCCAATCGTGAACTGGCCCAGCTGGCGCTCCACGATAATCTGACCCGACTGCCAAACCGCATCCTGCTGGAAGACCGTCTTGAACAGGCGATGAATAAAGCCAATCGTGAGAGCAGCCAGTTTGCTCTGATGTTTATGGATCTCGATGGGTTTAAAGCGGTCAACGATGCCTTTGGTCACCACATTGGCGACAGTTTGCTGGTCAGCGTCACGGAAAGAATGAGTGAACAGATGAAAGGCTACTACACGCTGGCGCGTCTGGGTGGCGATGAATTTGTCCTGCTGATTGAAATCACCGAGCCAAATGATGCGGCGGCGGTCGCCGATCAACTGGTAAAAGCGGTGGTTCGCCCGTTCTCGATTTCCCGTTACGAGTTAGTGGTCTCCTTGAGCATCGGCATTGTGGTATATCCCGGTGACGGCGAGGATGAGCGCGAGCTGATGTTCAATGCGGATGCCGCGATGTACCACACCAAAAATAACGGCCGCAACGGCTATACCTTTTTCCAGCCCTCCATGAATCTGCTGGCGCAAAGTCAGTTACAGCTGAATAACGATCTGTGGCATGCGCTGGATAACAACGAGCTGCGGCTGTTTTACCAACCCAAATACTGTGCACCACACGGCCCGATTATGGGCTTTGAAGCCCTGCTGCGCTGGCAGCATCCGAAACACGGCTTGCTGACGCCGGACTGCTTTCTGCCGATGGCGGAAAAAACCGGCATGATAGTGAATATCGGTAACTGGGTAATTAACGAAGCCTGCCGTCAATTGCATCAGTGGCACCTGCAGGGCCATCAGGCATGGTCCGTTGCGGTGAACCTGTCGGCGCTGCAGTTTGAGCAGAGCAATCTGGTCGAAACGGTTAAAGCGGCGCTGGCGCTGCACCATATTCCCGCCACGCAGTTAACGCTGGAGGTCACGGAAACGACGGCAATGCGTAATCCCGATGAAAGCGTCCGTATTCTGACCGAACTGACGACGCTCGGCGTCAAAGCCTCGATTGACGATTTTGGAACCGGCTATTCCAGTTTGTTGTATCTCAAACGCCTGCCAGCCAGTGAGCTGAAGATCGATCGGGCCTTCGTGAACGAGCTTCAGCACCAGTCGGAAGATGCGACCATCGTCTCGGCGATTGTGGCGCTGGCGCAGTCTTTACAGTTAAAAGTCGTGGCTGAGGGCGTCGAAACGCCCGAGCAGCAGGCCTTTCTGACCCAGCTTGGCTGCAACACGCTACAGGGATATCTGTTGGGTCGCCCCCTTCCACCGGAACGTATCGAAGAGCTTAACGAGTTTGTGGGCACTGAAGCAGACAAACCCGCAGCGCTGGAGTATTAAGGCGTTAACCGCCACGGCTTTTTTTGTTACAGGTGATCAACATGATAAAGTGACGCCTCAGCATCAGGAGCGACATGCCGTGGCGAAATATCAGCAGTTAATGGATGACATTCAGCAGCAAATCGAAGCCGGTATCTGGCCACCGGGCACCCGTTTGCCTTCGCTGCGCCAGCAGGTCGCCCGGCAGGGGCTGAGCCTGATGACCGTGCTGCATGCTTATGAATTGCTGGAAAGTCAGGGATGGATTGTGTCGCGCCCGCAGTCCGGTTATTACGTCGCGCCACGGGCGCTGGCAGCCGCACCGCTCAGCGTGGCTATCAGCGAGCGGGTGGATATTAATGACTTTGTGTTCGACGTTTTGCAGGCCACGCGCGATCCGGCCATTGTGCCGTTTGGTTCGGCATTCCCCGACCCGGCTTTGTTTCCCCAGCGTCAGCTGATGCGTTCGCTGGCGAACGTCTCACACCAGCTGACGCCGACCGATGCATTGCATAATCTGCCCCCCGGCAACGCCACGCTGCGCCAGCTGCTGGCGCAGCGTTACGCCCGTCAGGGCATCACGTTATCTCCCGATGAAATTGTGATTACCAGCGGGGCGCTGGAAGCGCTGAATCTCAGTCTGCAATCCCTTACCGAACCCGGCGACTACGTGGTGATTGAACAGCCCAGTTTCTATGGCGCACTGCAGGCGATTGAACGGCTTAAGCTCAAGGCGCTGGCTATTCCCGTCGACACGCAGAACGGCATTGATTTGCAGCAGCTTGAGGACGCGCTTCAGCGCTGGCCTGTTAAAGCCTGTTGGTTAATGACGACCCTGCAAAATCCCTCAGGTGCAACGCTGACCCCCGAGCGTAAACAGCAGCTGGTGGAATTGCTTGCCCGTCATCGGGTGCCGCTGATCGAAGATGATGTGTACGCTGAGCTGTCGGGTGAGGGCGCGCCGCCCCTGCCGGCAAAAGCCTGGGACAGTCATGGCAATGTGCTGCACTGCGGTTCTTTTTCAAAATCGCTGGTGGCGGGATTTCGCGTGGGATGGGTCGCTGCGGGCCAGCATGCTCAACGTATTCAACGCCTGCAGTTGATGAGTACGCTTTCGACCAGTGCACCGATGCAGTTGGCACTGGCGGATTTTCTGGCGACCCGCCGCTACGATAATCATCTGAAACGGCTTCGGCAAAGTCTGGCAAAGCGCCAGCAACTGGCGCGTCAGGCACTGATGAAGGTGCTGCCCGCACCGTCCACGGTGAGCGACGCCGCCGGGGGCTACTTTTTATGGGTGACGCTACCGGACAGTATTAATACCACCCAGCTTTACCAGCGCGCGCTGGCAAAAGGTATCAGTATTGCACCGGGGCAGTTGTTTGCCGCCGGTGAACAGTTCAGCCACTGTTTTCGGCTTAACACCGCCTGGCCCTGGGATTCGCGAGCCGAGGCGGCGGTCGTCACCCTGGGTGAGATCATGGCCGACATGGCGCGCGGTTAAACCTGCGCAGCCTGGCGGTGCCCCCAGGTCAGGTAATAAACATCGTAAAAGTCCACTTCCCCTTTCTGCTTCAGCAAACGGTCAATCCCTGTTTTGACGCGCTCTGGCGTATCCGGCAAAGACATAATGCGCGATACCGCCTGTTCAGGCAGCGGCTGCACGTAATACCATTCGCCGTTGTAGCAAACCCGCAGATCCAGCGCATCGATATCTTCAAAACGGTATTTGGGATTGATATCCAGCAACATCAGAAAGCTCATCACCAGTACAAAGGCGGTCGCGAACCAGAAGGCTGGCCAGCCCAACATCTCAGTGGAAAAAATCAGTGCCACGCACAGGCCGTAGCACAGGTACATCACTGCCCACAGTCCGGGATGTTTTTTCAAAAAAGAGAAGCTGAAGCGCGGCAGGTTATCCCGGCGTTCTTCACGGTTGAGCGTATTAATTTCGTCGATCAAGATCTGTTTAATGGCGTCCATCGTTCCCCTCACTTTCAACTGATAGCTATTAGAACAGATAACAATCAAGGCGTTCAGACACAGATTAGGCCATTTTTTATATAACAGTTTCGCGTTTGCTGACCGACTGCGCCGCCACCCGCGCCAGGGCGCGCGGTACCAACTGTGTAAAATAGTCGACAGCGGGCCCCAGCATGGCTTCATCGGGATTAAACGCCGGATGATGCAGGCCATATTCGCTGGCACTGCCAATATTCACAAAGGCCCCCGGCACCTGTTGCAGATAAAAGGCAAAATCTTCACCGCCCATTAGCGGCGTAACGGCCTGTTCAGCGCGATAACCGCTTTGGACGGCCTGATCCAGGGCCATTTCTGCCCATTCTGGCGTGTTTATCAGGGCAGGCGGCCCCGCTATCCATTCCAGCCCGGCGCGAGCGCCAAAGCCCGATGCGATTCCCTGAATCAGCGCCGTCATACGTTCAGGGATTTGCTGACGCAGCGCAGCATGGTGGGTGCGGACCGTGCCTTCCAGTTCCACTTCCTGCGGAAGCACGTTCCAGGTATTACCCGCCGTGAAACGGGTGACGCTCAGCACGACCGTTTCCAGGGCGCTAAACACCCGCGCAGGTAACGTCTGTAATGCCGTCACCATGTGGCTGGCAATCACAATGGCATCAATACCTTCCTGAGGCCGGGCGGCATGTGCGCCCTTGCCGTGCACCCGAATAATAAAGCGGTCGACATTGGCGTAAAACGCGCCAGGCCGGGTTCGTAGCGTACCCAGTGGCAGATCCGGCGCGTTGTGCATACCAAATATGGCCTGCACGCCGTCCAGCGCACCTGCGGCAAGCAGCTGTCGGGCACCTTCAAACGTCTCTTCTGCGGGCTGAAAAAGAATACGTACCCGGCCCGGAAGCATGGCTTCACGCTGCTTAAGCTGATGGGCAACGCCGAGCATTACCGACGTATGAATATCGTGTCCGCAGGCGTGCATCACGCCGGGTTGTTGGGACATCCAGGCAGAATGCACGGCCTCGTCGACAGGCAGTGCATCAATATCGGCGCGCAGGGCAATAAGGGGGTCGCCCTGGCCGATTTCCGCGACCACGCCGGTCGTCAATGGCAAGGGCAGCAAACGAATATCGCCCTGCTGCAACCAGCGCGTAATACGTTCCGTGGTGGCAAACTCCTGATTTGAGCGTTCAGGATGTTGGTGCAGTTCACGACGCCACTGCACCAGTCGTTCCAGTAAAAATGAAGTCATGAGTCTCCTTGTTCAAACAGTCCAACGCAATCTCGGCTATTCCTGCTTAGCCGTTACAGGTTATTGGGTTGCCAGGGGTAATCGGGCAATTGCGTCAGGGCATGATCCTGGGTTGATAACACTGACACCGACGTCGAGTACGCATCATAATGATGATTTTCATTCTCTCTGCCTGAATAATCGCGGGTGGATAATTCTCTGTCAGACGCAGAGCAAGCACCTGCACGGGGCTTTTTAACGGGGCTATGCTGGCAAGTCGTCTCGCTGTTATGCGTGAACAGTATTTGTAATAAGCTACTGACTTTTAACATACTTTATCCCTCTCTCTCACCTGTTTGACCCGATGGATCATCATCGGGCAATACCGTGAGTCGATAAAGTAAGGAATTAATCAAAGCTTAGCGAAAATTAGCAAATACAGCATGGTTAAACGCGGAATTAATATCGATTCTGGCGGGTTTGGCAGGAAGGTAATAAATAATGTCATCGCGGAATGCGTTTATTCATTTAATTCTATTGCCACTTTTTAACTTCATATTGTCATATTTATTGTTTTACGAAATATACCCGCATCGCCACACTGAGCCTTAACGGAAATGAGTGAGGACAGGTGAATGGCATATCAATTAAGTCTGTTAGATAAATCGCCCGTGGCAGAAGGTGAAACACCGGCGGCGGCGCTTCAGCGCACGTTGCAGCTGGCGAAACAGGCTGAGAAATGGGGCTATCACCGTTTTTGGCTGGCGGAACATCACAATATTGAACAGCTGGCGAGCCCGTCACCTGAAGTTTTAATCGCCTGGCTTGTGGCGCAAACCCAGCATATTCGTATTGGCTCTGGCGGGGTGATGTTGCAGCACTACAGCCCCTATAAAGTGGCGGAAAATTTTAATTTGCTGGCGTCGCTGGCACCGGGGCGGATCGATCTGGGCATCGGTAAAGCGCCTGGCGGCCTGCCGCTTTCAACCCGGGCGCTACAGCTTGGGGTGCATCAGGATGAAAAGGGCAGTTTTGCCGAGCAGCTTCAGCAACTGGACAGCTGGCTGCAACCTGAGGTGGAACGGCACGACGACGACGAAAGGCTACGGGCTACGCCCTTGCCCGCGCGTCCGGCGCAGCGGTTTCTGTTGGGGGGGAGCGAGCAGAGCGCCCAGCTGGCGGCGCAGTTGGGCTGGCAGTTTGTATTTGCCGCGCACATCAATGGCGATCGCCAGCGTCTTGAGCGATCCCTGCAGGCCTATTCACGACAGACACAGGGTAAACGGGCGCTGTTAGCAGTGCAGGTCGTGGTCGCTGATTCGCCAGCGCAGGCCGATTTGCTGGTTGCCGATCTCAAACATTTCCACGTGCAGGTGAAAGGTGGCCCGGGCGTCAACGTCGCCAGCCTGGAACAGGCGGAACGCTATGTTCGTCAGGGTGGCTTTACCGATTATTTGATTGAGCCGCGCACGCCATCCCTGCTGAAAGGCACCGCGTCCCAGGTTCATGCCCAGCTCGACGCGCTACAGCATAACTTCGGCATTGATGAGTTTGTTATCGACACGCCGATTGCCGATGCCCGCGCGCGTTACCGATCGCTGGAGTTACTGGCAACCCATCAGTGGGTCGCCGCCTGAGCATGATGTGTTAGCCGAGGTACACCATGAGTCTGAACGAAGCACAGTTAATTGCGTGGCGACGCGAGCTGCATACCTGGCCCGAACTCTCTGGCCAGGAGTTTGCCACCACCGCACGGTTGCGCCAGTGGCTCCAGAACGCCGGTATCCGCTTGCTCGACTACCCGCTTGAAACCGGCGTGGTCGCGGAAATCGGCAACGGTGAAAACCTGATTGCGTTGCGTGCCGATATTGATGCGCTGCCGATCCATGAGGCCAGCGGCGTCAGTTTCCACTCTCGCCAGCCAGGCGTGATGCACGCCTGTGGTCACGATCTGCACAGTGCCGTGATGCTGGGCGCGGCCCTTGAACTGCAGGCACAGCAGCAGCAACTGCGCGGTCGGGTACGCATCTTATTTCAGCCCGCCGAAGAGATTGCACGCGGTGCCAGACAGTTTATCCAGGCCGGCGTACTGGATCAGGTACAGGCTATTTTTGGCATGCATAACGAACCCGGCCTGCCGAGCGGGACCTTTGCCACGCGTGACGGGGCGTTTTATGCCAACGCCGACAAGTTTGTTATCCACGTGACAGGTAAGGGCGCGCACGCGGCGCATCCAGAGCAGGGCGTGGATGCCATCGTGGTCGCCAGCCAGATTATTCAGGCTCTTCAGACGCTGACCAGTCGCAGCTTTAACACGCTCGACAGCCTGGTGCTCAGTATCACCCGCATTGACGGCGGCAAAACCTGGAATGTGCTGCCGGGAACGGTGGAGTTTGGCGGCACCGCCCGTACTCACGATCTGCACCTGCGCGCCGAACTGGAAAAACGCGTACGCACGCTGGTGGAGAACATCGCGCAGGCCAATGGTGCGCAGGCCAGCCTGAGCTGGCACGCCGGACCGCCCGTGCTGATCAATGACGCGCGCTGGGCGCAGTTCAGCAGTGAGGTGGCTCGCCAGGTGGGCTATCGGGTACAGACTGCTGATTTACATCTGGGGGGCGAGGATTTTGCCTTCTACCTGCAGCAGGTACCGGGCGCGTTTGTCAGCATTGGCAGCGCCAGCGACTTTGGCCTGCATCATGCCGGTTTTACGCCCGACGAATCCTCGATAGCGCCCGCCGCCCACTACTTTGCACAGCTCGCCCGGCAGGCGTTGCACCATCTTCACGACCGATGTCGTGAACCCGCCCTGAATTAAGTTCAACTTTCTGACTTGCCTGAGCGGCTGTCCCGGACAACCGCCTGGCATCCTGACGCATAAAAGAGAGCACATCATGACCACAAGACAGCTTCGACTGGGTACCATTTTGCATGGCGCGTCCGGAAATATGTCGGCCTGGCGCCACCCGGCCGCCCAGGCGGACGCCAGCATCAGCTTTGACTACGCGAAAAAAATCGCGCGGAAAGCCGAGGAGGGCAAACTGGATTTTCTGTTTGTCGCCGACGGCTTATATATTAATGAAAAATCGATCCCCCACTTTCTGAACCGGTTTGAACCCTTAACGCTGCTGTCGGCGCTGGCCGGTGTCACCGAACATTTAGGGCTGGTGGGCACGGTCTCGACCTCCTACAGCGAACCCTTCACCGTGGCACGACAGTTTGCCAGTCTGGATCACCTGAGCGGAGGACGTGCCGGCTGGAACGTAGTGACCTCACCGCTGGAAGGATCGGCAAAGAATTTCTCACGGCAGCAGCATCCTGAACATGCACTGCGTTATCGCATTGCGGATGAGTACCTTGAGGTGGTGAAAGGATTATGGGATTCCTGGGAACAGGACGCGTTTGTCCGCAATAAAGACAGCGGCCAGTTTTTTGACCCCGCTAAGCTGCACACCCTTAACCATCACGGCGACTTCTTCCAGGTGCAGGGACCGCTCAATATTTCACGCACGCCACAGGGCCGACCGATCATTTTTCAGGCGGGCGCCTCTGACGACGGTAAAAAGCTGGCAGCCCGTCATGCCGATGCCATCTTTACGCATCAGCCGACGCGCGAGGAAGCCCAGGCATTTTATCGTGACGTCAAAGCGCTACAGGTGAAAAATGGCCGTCAGCCGCAGGATCTGCATATTTTCCAGGGCGTGAGCGTCATCGTTGGCAACGATGCTGAGGACGTGGAGCAGCAATATCAAACCACCGCCGCGCTGGTTTCCATTCACGATGCGCTCAACTATCTTGGCCGCTTCTTCGACCATCACGACTTTTCACAGTACCCGCTCGATGCGCCTTTCCCCGATATTGGCGACATCGGTCAGAACAGTTTCCGCAGTACCACCGACGAGATTAAACACAAAGCGCGTGAGCAGGGTCATTCACTGCGCCAGGCGGCACTGGAAGCGGCAACGCCGCGTCCGCTGTTTCATGGCACGCCCGAGCAGGTCGCCGACGGTCTGCAACTGTGGTTTGAGAGCGAGGCCGCAGACGGTTTCATTATCAATGGCGGTACGCCAGACACCTTTGAGCGTTTTGTTGACCAGGTGGTGCCTGTGCTACAGGCGCGCGGTTTAGCGCGCCGTCACTATCCGGGCTCCACGCTGCGTGACAGCTTTGCCCTGTCGCAGCCGGTTAATCAATTCACATCACAATAAGAGCCTTTGCTATGCAGAAAAATATGCTTATCGCCTTGCTGATGCTGACCGCCAGCGGTAGCAGCCTTGCGGAAGGAACCCGTGTTGCCGTGAATGGTCAGCGCGTCAGTCTTGAGGCCAATAAAACCCCCATCCACACCGTTAAAAATGCGCAAGCCGTGGCGCAACTGCCTGCCCACTATCGCTTCGCCGTACCGGGCGCGTTTACCGTGGCGGTGGCGGCCCTGAACTCGCCGCCGCTGACCGTTTTCTCTGATGACAATAAAACGTTGTTGGGCAGCGAAGTCGATATTGCCCGGCTGGTGGCGGACAGCCTGGGGCTGAAACTTAACGTCGTGCCGGCCTCCTGGGAAGACTGGCCGCTTGGTGTGGCATCGGGGAAATATGATGCCGCCATCACCAACATCACCGTGACGAAGGCGCGCAAAGAGAAGTTCGATTTCGCCACCTACCGAAAAGATTCTCTGGGGTTTTACGTGAAAACCAGCAGCCCCATCCAGTCGCTGACCAAAGCCGAAGATATCGCCGGGCTGCGCATCATTGTCGGTTCCGGGACCAACCAGGAGGCCATTTTACTGGCCTGGGATAAAGAAAATCAGGCCAAAGGCCGTAAGCCGTTTACGCCGATTTATACCAAAGATGACGCCGCCCAAACGCTGGCGCTGCAGGCGGGACGTGCGGATGCCTATTTTGGTCCAAACGTGATTGGGGCCTGGAAGGCGTCACTGAACGGTAAAACCCGCCTGGTCGGCAGTGTGGATGGCGGCTGGCCTAACGCCGCGCACATCGCCGTCACGGTCAAAAAAGGCAGCGGATTAGCGGAACCCATCAGCACGGCTCTGAATGGCGTCATGCAAAATGGTGACTACCAGAAGGTGCTGGATCGCTGGGGAGAAGGCGTTGAACGCATCGATCATTCCGAGATTAATCCACCGGGTCTGGGTGACTGAGGAGCGCACAATGAGTGAACTGCAATTTCGCGAGCTGTCACCGGATGCGCCTGAACTGGTGCCGATCCTGACGGGTTTGTTCGGTGAGTATGCGGCCCGCTATGGCGATTATTTTAGCCGCCACCAGGAACAGGAGCTGGCCGAATGGTATCTGCCCCCGCAAGGCTTATTTATTGTGCTGGAGCGTGACGACGAGATTATTGCCATGGGCGCGTACAAACCTTATGACGCACAAACCGCCGAACTAAAACGGATCTGGACGCGTGGCGACTTGCGCCGCCAGGGATTAGCGCTGGTGGTGCTGAAAGAGCTGGAGCGGCGAGCAAAACGGGCGGGTTATCAGCGTCTGTTTTTGACCACCGGCTTTCGCCAGCCCGAGGCCGTGCGCCTGTATATCGGTCACGGTTATCAGCCGCAGTTCGACCTGAATGGCGATCTGGAACGTTTTGGCCAGCCGCCACACGATGGTCGCCTGCGTTTTATCAAAATTATCGATGTGCACAGCGTTGCGCAGGCAAGCTAAGGATCGCTCATGAGTCATCATCAACAGTTACAGGTGGTGCCCGCCCGCTATCCAGCCCGAACGCTGGGTGCCGTGGTGGCGCTGTTTATTCTGGCAGGCGTTGTACAGTCGGTGGCGTTTAATCCCCGCTGGGAATGGGGCGTGTTTGCCCGCTGGTTCTTCGACCCGGTGATCTTGCATGGCCTGGGGCAGACACTGCTGTTGACCCTGCTGGGCACGGTGTTCAGCCTGCTGTTAGGCGGTTTGCTGGCGCTGGCGCGGCTCTCCTCTTCCTGGCTGTTAAGCAGTCTGGCATGGGGATACATCTGGCTGTTTCGATCGCTGCCGTTGATTGTCGTGCTGATCATTCTCTACAACTTCTCCTATCTCTACGACACGTTGTCCGTTGGGGTGCCATTTACCCACCTGTCATGGGGCCACTTTCAGACGATTAACGTGCTGGGGCAGTTTCCCGCAGCGGTGATTGGTCTGACGCTGGTTCAGGCGGCGTACAGTGCCGAGATCATTCGCGGCGGCTTTTTGGGCGTCGATCACGGTCAGGTGGAGGCGGCCTCTGCCCTGGGGCTGTCGGCCTCGCGGCGTACTTTTCGCATCATTTTGCCCCAGGCCTTACGCGCCATTATTCCGACCGCCTTTAACGAAATTATCAGTCTCGCGAAGGGCACGGCGATGGTCTATGTGCTGGCGATGCCGGAGCTGTTTTACACCATTCAGATGATTTACAACCGCAATCAGGAAGTGATCCCCTTACTGATGGTCGGCGCAGCCTGGTATCTGATTATCACCACCGTTCTGTCAGTGATTCAGCACAGCGTTGAACGCTGGCTGGCTCGCAGCGTCAGCCGTGAACCGCAACCGTCGCGCTGGCGACAATGGCGCACGCGCGTCGCACCGCTTAATTCTGTTGAGGAGATCAGCCATGTCCGAAGCCATTGATTACCGTTTGTCCCCTGCGCAGGGGGCCATTAGCATGACCGGCGTCAGCAAACGTTTCGGCAAGCTCAAGGCGCTGGACGATGTCTCACTGGCGCTGGAGCCGGGTTCCGTCACGGTAATTCTTGGCCCCTCCGGGTCAGGAAAATCGACCCTGCTGCGGACCATTAACCATCTGGAGCGGGTAGACGAAGGATTTATCCAGATTGACGGGGAGTACATTGGCTATCAGCGCCGGGGTGACCGGTTGTATGAACTGAAGGAGCGGGCGATTCTGCGTCAGCGCATTAACGTTGGCTATGTCTTTCAGAACTTCAACCTGTTTCCCCATCTCACGGTGCTGGAAAATTTAATCGAAGCGCCCATCGCCCATCGACAGCTCTCAAAGCGCGAGGCGATAACCCGGGCGGGCGAGCTCCTGGATATTGTGGGCCTGCGCCATAAAGCCGATGCCTGGCCTCGTCATCTGTCTGGCGGTCAGCAGCAGCGCATAGCGATTGCCCGGGCCTTGATGCTGCAACCGCGTGTCATGCTGTTCGATGAGCCGACGTCAGCGCTGGACCCCGAACTGGTGGGGGAGGTGCTGGACGTGATTAAAAAGCTCGCCCGGTCAGGTACGACGCTGGTGATCGTCACGCATGAAGTGGGCTTTGCCCGGGAGGTGGCTGACAACGTGGTGTTCATGGTGGACGGTAAAATTGTGGAGCAGGGCAGCAGTACGCAAGTGTTAAACCATCCACGTCATGAGAGAACGCGCCGCTTTCTGGCTCGCGTATTATAAGGGGCCGAGATGAAATATGCGTATCTGACGCTGTTGGCGATGCTGGTGAGCGGCGCGGTGTTTGCCGGGGAAAAACGGGATGCCGCCAACAATGAACAGCCGATTCATGCGCCGGTGAATCCCGACGCGGTAAAAAAAATCCCGGCGGATTTTCATTTTGTTGAGCCGGGCACCTTAACCGTGGCGACCTCTGCCACCAATTCGCCCCCGCTGGCGCTGCTGGCGTCGGATAACCTGACCCGCATTGGCAGCGATCCTGACATTGCCCGCCTGCTGGCGGACAGTCTGGGGCTGAAACTTAAGCTGGTGCCCGCGTCCTGGGAGGACTGGCCGCTGGGGATTCGCGCCGGACGCTACGACGTGGCCATGTTTAACATTGCGGTCACCGAAGAGCGGAAAAAGAAGTTTGATTTTGCGACCTATCGCGCCGATAACCACGCCTTTGTCGTCAAAGCGGACAGTCCTGTCAGCACGATCAACTCACCGGCAGACGTGGCGGGCAAGCGCATCATCGTGGCATCAGGCACCAATCAGGAGCGCATTTTACTCAGTTGGGACGCGCAGAACCGGGCCAAAGGGTTGCCGCCTGTCCAACCCATCTACCTGACGGATGATGCCTCGGCGACGCTCTCTCTGCTCTCCGGGCGGGCCGATGCGCTGTTTGGCCCGCATTCTACGGCGGCATGGAAAGTGGCGTCGCGCGGGCAAACGAAAATAGTCGGCGAGGGACCGTTCCGCGCCTGGGTGGCGGTGACCACCAAAAAGGGCAACGGCTTGGCAGCGGCGCTGCAAACCGCGCTGGATGGCACCATTGCCGGCGGGCAGTATCAGCAGGTTCTCCAGCGTTGGGGCGAAGAGGATGAAGCGGTCGCCCATTCCACCGTCAATCCACCCGGCATTGTTTACTGAGTCAGGCGAGCCTGAAAATGGCGTCAGCCACAGGCCATCACCGCGCATCGACCCGCCAGCCCTGGCGGGTTTTTTTGTCGCCGCGAAACAGATTGATGCCTTGTCATCGGCCCGTCATTTTCTGGGGTTATTAGCCTTAATCTTCACTTTGACGGATGCGCAGCGACTGCCGGTTCAGCGTGCAACCACGGGCGTTGTCTCTTTTACAGATTAATCCTACCACGTAAAAGAGACTTACTTACTTAGGGTGAAATTGTTAACAACTAATTTGACTTTGGTTAGCGAGTTAGGGTGGTTGTGTAAATTGTGATGCATAGCGCACATTACAAACCCTGCGACCTTTGTCACACTAAAGAAAAAAGGAGACATTGTATGACTGCCCAAACTTCCAGTCTGATGTTGCTGATGTCTTTCGCAGCAGGAACATTTTCAGCCGGGGCATCAGATAACCCTCAGCATTTGATGTTCGCCAGTCCGTCTGGCGGCGTGCCGAATAATCCGTTACCGCTCATTATCTGGCCGCGCGTGGTGCCAGAGGATGAAGAGTATATCGCCGCCTGGTTCGAGCAGACGTTTGAAAAAAATGGCTGGCCACCTGACTGGCGCGATCAGCTGTTCCCTTACATGCATTACCATCCCAACACGCATGAGCTCCTCGGCGTGGCTGAAGGCTGGGCGGAAGTGCTGTTTGGTGGCGACAGTGGTCGTATGATTACTCTGCGGGCAGGCGATGCCGTGCTGATCCCGGCCGGTGTCGGACATCGACAGGTGTCTGCCAGCGAAGATTTCCTGGCGGTGGGTGCCTATCCGGAAGGCCTGAAGCCTGAAATCCTGCGCGATGAAATTGCCCATTTGAAGCTGTCGCAGGAAAAAGTAAAAACAGTAGCGCTGCCGAAACGGGACCCGTTCACCGGTAAAGCGGGCGCGATGACCGAGATCTGGCTCCCGGTTGCGACCATGATGCACAACCAGTAACGCGACACGGGACCGGCTGCTCAGGATTAATGACAGTGCCGCTGCCGACAAACCGGCAGCGGAAACCGGTTCCGCCTTTTCTTGTCAAGCGGTGGCGAACGGGTACGAATGCCGTTATCGCCAGCAGTATTAAGATTTTTCATGTCCCGACACCGTATCACCCCGGTGAAATATCCTGCCTTATCCCTCTGTTTTTTATGGCTAAAAACCTGATGCGGCACCCATGTGTCGCTGACTGCGCCAACATATTTGTCTCTCGACCACTCGTTATTCATAAAAGTGCAAACAATGCGACTTACTTTCGCTGTATCTCCGGGACAGGCACGAAAGGTTAACTATGTTTTCAGTCGATCAGGTTATTGAGCGTTTCTGGCCCAACCAGCATCCCGCCAACTGGCAGAAACGGATTCTGAAGTGGATCTTACGTGAAGATGAATTCCAGCGATTTGCCGCGCGCTATCCTCACCTGAAAGGCCTGGATATGGTCGAGCAGGTGCTGGAGCACCTCGATGTACGTTGCGAGCTTAGCGAACGCGATCTGGAGCAGATCCCCCCACGTGGGCCGGTGGTCATCGTGGCCAACCATCCACTGGGAACCATTGACGGCATGGCGTTACTGCATGCGATATCACAGGTGCGTCCCGACGTGAAAATTGTGGCGAACCGGTTGATTATGCTGCTGGAACCGCTCAACAGCCTGATGTTGCCCGTCGACAATATAGGGAATCGTACCAGCCGCCAGCAGTTGCAGAGCATGCAGCAGCATCTTAGCAATCAGGGCGTGCTGATTATCTTCCCGGCGGGTGAAGTGTCCCGTCTTAGCAGTGCGGGCGTGCGTGACCGTGAATGGCATCACAGCTTCCTGCGTCTTGCGGCGAAAGCGCGGGCACCGCTGGTGCCGGTGCACGTTGAGGGCCGAAACAGCTGGCTGTTCTATGCTACCGCCAAAGTCGCACCGCCTGTGGCAATGTTAATGCTGGTGCGGGAAATGTTTAAACAGCGCGGAATGCGCATCAAACTGCGTATCGGTGCACAGATTCCGTTTGCGCACTGGCACGACGGCCATACGCCAGGCAAAGAGCTGGCAAAGCGCGTGCGTAAACATGTCTATCGTCTGGGGCAGGGAAAAAAGGGCCTTTTTCAGACTGAATCCGCCATTGCGCTGGCGGAAGATCGTGCCGACCTGAAAAAAGCGCTGCTGCAAAGCGAACTGTTGGGGAATACCCCGGATGGCAAACAGATCTATCTGTGGCGACGTAACGGGGCCACTTCGGTGCCGATACTGCGTGAGCTGGGCCGACTGCGGGAGATTGCCTTTCGTGCCGTGGGCGAGGGCAGCGGCCGCCGACGTGATTTAGACAGCTACGATGATGACTACTATCACCTGATCCTGTGGGACGATGCAGAGCTGGAAATCGTCGGTGCCTACCGGTTTATTCCCGGTGGCGAACAATTGGAACGCCGCGGCATGGAAGGACTCTACAGCCACAGCCTGTTTCATTACGACGAACGCATGATCCCTATCCTGCGTCAGGGCATTGAGCTGGGACGTAGCTTTATCCAGCCTGCTTACTGGGGCAAACGCGGGCTGGATTATCTCTGGCTGGGCATCGGAGCCTACGTCGCCAGATACCCTGAGGTGCGCTATCTGTTCGGACCGGTCTCTATCTCTGGCACCATGCCGCTGGCGGCACGTGATTTGCTGGTGGCGTTCTACCGCATCTATTTTCCGACGGACTTCCCCCTGGCCACGTCGCGCTGTCCTTATCCGGCCTCGCTGCCTGACGTGCTGGCCCAGTTCAGCGGCAATGATTACAAAGAGGATCTCCAGCGCCTGAAGCAGTTGCTCAGCAACCTCGGCGTGGCAATCCCGACGCTCTACAAACAGTATTGCGAAGTGTACGAACCCGGCGGCGTGCAGTTTATTGATTTTGGCAGCGACCCCGACTTCAACAACTGTATTGACGGGCTGGTTCTGGCGGATCTCACCAAAATTAAGCCGTCGCGCTATGAGCGCTACGTGGCGGTCCATCTGCCGAAGTAGCCTGCTGTCACGGTGTTGTCATCAATGTGTCGTAACGTTTTGCATAGAACGTTTATGGCACAGGCGACGTAATCATGGCCGCAATTTCACTCTCCGGGCTGCATAAAGCCTTCGCGGCGCAGCCGGTCCTTAACGCGGTATCGCTGGAGATCCAGCAGGGTGAATTTATCGCCGTGCTGGGTCCCTCCGGCTGCGGCAAGACAACCTTACTCCGCTTGATCGCCGGATTCGAAACTCTGGATCGCGGTGAGATCTGGGTAGGCGACACCTTGTTTGCCACTCAGGGTTTTCATCTTCCCCCCGAAAGTCGCGATCTTGGCGTGGTATTTCAAAATTACGCGCTCTGGCCGCACATGACGGTAGCCGAAAACGTGGGCTACAGCCTGAAAGTCAACGGCGTGAACCGTACAGAGCGGGCAGATCGTATCCGGCAAGCCCTGACGCTGGTCGATCTGCTGCCCTTTGCCGATCGTCGCCCGGCCGATCTGTCCGGCGGCCAACGTCAGCGCGTGGCGCTGGCCCGCTGCCTGGTGGCAAAGCCCAGGCTGGTCCTGCTTGATGAACCTCTGGCTAACCTTGACGTGCATTTGCGTAGCGCGATGGAAGAGGAGTTTCGCCGCTTTCATCGTCACAGCGGGGCAACGCTGGTCTACATCACTCACGATCAGCGCGAAGCGATGGCGCTGGCCGATCGCGTTGTGGTGCTGAATGCGGGGCAGGTCATGCAGTTTGCTTCGCCCCAAACGCTGTGGCGCGAGCCCGCCAACGAGAGGGTCGCCACCTTCATTGATGAGGGACGGGTTCTGCCGGTACAGGATATTGAACCGGTGGGACAGGGGCAGGCATCGGTCATGCTGTTCGGCGCACGACTGCTGCTGCGCTGTTCAGCGCAGCAGGCAACGTTACCCCACGGCAAAGCCAGCTTTCATCGTGCCAGTTTCCGCCTGATGCCTGTTAATCGCGGTCAGTTTAACGCGCAGGTTGAACGCATTATCTACCGTGGCGGTCATTACGATATTCACCTGTGCCCGCTGGCGCAGCCGGATGTCTCTTTCACCCTGGCCCTTGATGATGTTTCTGCGCTTGCGGTGAACGACACCGTAAGTATTGCTGTTAATGACGGCTGGATTCTTCCCGCATAAAGGACTTCAGACAATATGAAAAAGGTCATTCTTACCTCGCTACTGTTCACGGCTGTGCTGACAGGTTCAACGCTGGCGCAGGCGGCTGACAAGCCCAGCGGCAAGCTGGTGGTGTACACCTCGCAGGCACCGGAAATTGCGCAGCAAACCATGGATGCGTTCAAAGCCGCTTATCCCGCGATTCAGGTGGAATGGACGCGCAACGGCACCACGCAGTTAATGAATGTCCTGCACACGGAAATGATGAGCGGCAAGGTCAAGCCTGACGTGCTGCTGGTGGCGGATGCCATCAACCTCGGCGCGCTGAAGAAAGAGAAGCAGCTGTATGCGTATCAGGATGCGCCTGTAGATCACCTGAAGCCTGCGTTTTATGACCGTGATAAAACCTTTTTTGGTACCAAAATCATCGCCACCGTGATTGCCTATAACACACAACGTGCCAAACCGGTCAACAGCTGGAAAGCGTTGCTCAATGCTGATAACAAAGGGCAAATAGCCGTACCCAGCCCGCTTTACTCCGGGGCGGCCCTGTATAAACTGCACACCGATATTACGACGCCGGACATCGGCTGGAACTTCTATAAGCAGCTGGCGGCGCTGGGTATTGCGCCGCAGGGCGGCAACGGACCGGCTTTAAAAGCCGTGGCCAGCGGGATGGATAAATATGGCGTGATTACCGATGCTGACATCATCCGGGCCAAAAAACAGGGTTCGCCCATCGACCTGGTTTATCCCGAAGAAGGGGTTTCTTACGTCACCGAACCGGTTGCCATTATGAAATCGGTACATAACCTGCCTGCCGCCAAAGCCTTTGTGGACTTTTTACTCTCCGAACAGGGGCAGAAACTGGTGGTGCAGCAGGGTAACCGGCCGGTCGATGACCGCGTTGCCGCGCCTGAAGGATTTGTCCCTGTCGACCAGATCAAACTCCTGACGCCGGACGTTGAGAAGGCGGTCGCGGACGATGCGCAGGTGCGGGAGCAGTTTACCGCGCTGTTTAGTGGCTGAACATGAGCGTGCTGAGTAACGACTGTCGGCCCCGCCGTTTGCAGCCCGCGCGCTGGCGTTTCCGCGCCGAGCCGTGGGTGCTGGGGGTGCTGATGCTGACGATCGGACTGCTCTCTGTCGCGCCCTTTGGGCGGCTGATCTGGACAGCGGTGGCGCCGCAGGGCGTGCCGGATCTGGCCCGGCTGACGCAGTTGCTGGTCAGCCGTCGGGTGCTCAGCGCCACGCTAAATACGTTAAGCGTCGGGCTGAGCGCCACGCTGCTGTCGCTGCTGCTCGGCACATTCGCCGCCTGGCTGGTCGCGCTGAGCGATATGCGCGCCAAAGCGGCCTGGGTCTTTGCGTTTATCTTACCGTTAATGATTCCGCCGCAGGTGACGGCGCTCGCCTGGCTCCAGGCACTGGCACCGGGTAGCCTGCTGGCATCGCTGTTTCAGCGGCTGGATTTACCCTGGTTTGCGCCGGGTGAGCAGCCGCTCTGTTCGTGGGGCGGAATCGTGCTGCTGCTGGGTTTGCACAATGCGCCGCTGGTGTTTCTGACGGTGCGAGCCGGCCTTCGGCGTTTACCCGCCGAACTGGTGGAGGCGGCGCAGATCAGCGGTGCATCGCACGGGCAAATTCTGCGCACCATCATTCTGCCGCTGGCGCGCCCCGCCATTTTCGCCGGGGCGGCGCTGGCATTTGTGGCGGCCGTCGGTAATTTTGGTATTCAGGCGATGCTGGGCATTCCGGCGCGTTTACCGACCTTAATTACCCTGGTCTATCAACAGCTCAACGCCATCGGCCCCAGCGCGTTGCCGGATACCGCCGTCTATTCCTTGCTGATTGCGCTGATCACGCTGACCGGCATGATGCTAAGCGCCTGGCTGGGCGGTCGGCAGGATGTCCGGGTCAGTGGCTCGCCGCGCCCGTTCCATCAACCGCTAAAAGGCGCTCGCTTGCCCATGGAAGTCATGGCCTGGCTGTGGATGGCCGCCACGCTCATCATGCCCGTCAGCGCGCTGCTGACCACGGCGCTGACGCGGGGTTTTGGTCAGGCCTTAACGTGGCAAACCCTGACGCTGGAGAACATTTACCAGGCGCTGTGGGGCTATCCTGCAATCCGTCATGCTTTCGCGACCAGCCTGTGGCTGACCTCCCTGGCGACGCTGATCCTGACCGCCATGGCGCTGTTTCTGGCTTTTTTCCTGAGCTGGCAGCGCACCCGGCTGGTTCGCGGCCTGTGGTTTGCCAGTGAACTGACGTACGCACTGCCCGGCATTGTGACAGGCGTGGCGGCCATACTGTTCTTTCTGCCGCCGCTTCCGCTGCTGGAGGTGTCGATTTACGGCACGGTCTGGATCATTCTTGCTGCCTATCTGTCCAACTTTCTGGCTTTAGTCTTGCGGCCCACGCTGGCAGGCTTCGCACAAATTGAGCCGTCGCTGGATGAAGCCGCCCGCCTGTGCGGGGCCGGCTTTATGCGTCGCATGCGCGATATTTTACTGCCGCTGGCGGCACCGTCGGCGCTGGCGGGAAGCCTGTTGGTGTTTCTGACCGCGCTAAATGAAATTCAGGTATCGGTGCTGCTGGTGACGTCTGACACACAAACCCTGGGGCCTACCATCATCTTTCTCGATGAAGGCGGTTCCGCCCCGCTGGCTGCCGCCGTGGGATGCCTGATGATTCTGGTTGTTCTGACCTTGATGCTGCTGGCAACGCGTCTGACGCGCCGCCTGCCGCAGGGAGTATTGCCATGGCAAGCCTGACGGTGGTGAGCGGCGTGGGCGGTAAATTGCCCGCCGCTTTCCTGCTTGAGATCCAAGGATATCGCCTGTTGTGGGACCTGGGCGCAGGGCCTGAACCGGGCGTAAAGCCGGATCTGACTAAGACAGGCCAGGTTGATGCGATTTGTCTTACCCACTCCCACGGCGACCATGCCGGTGCGCTCGACAGCTGGCAACAGCTGGGATCGCCGCCGGTTTATGCCACGGAGCTGACCTGGCAGCAGTTGGCCGCTTGCCCGGTGCCCGCCCGCTGGCGGCATTCTCTGCCGTTGCACGGGCAGTGCGCGATGGGGCCGCTTAACCTGTTTACCGGCCGGAGCGGCCACTCGCCCGGCTCCGTCTGGTTTCATCTGCCGGTCGCGGGCGGGATTACCTATATGGGAGACTGGAGCTGTGAGTCGCTGCTGCTGCCTTTTGACCGGCCGCCACGGGCGCGCTGGCTGATTACCGATGCATCCTACGGCGACCGCAATCAGCGTCTGAATCAGCAGGTTGATGCCCTGGTGCAGGCAGCCCGAAAAGGCGCGGTGGTCACGGCGCCGTTGCATGGCAGAGGCCCGGAGATGGCATTACGGCTGCGTAGCCAGGGTTTATCTGTCGTGCTTTGCCCGCAGGTGCGTGAGGAAGTGTCACAGCTGCTGGCGCAAAATACATTACCTGCCGCTACCGCGCTGGCGTTACTGCCGCTACTGCGCGAGCCGACGCCAACGCAATGGCGGCCTGACAGCATTATTGTCGCAGCCGATGCGGTGGCAGACAGTGGCCTGGCTGCCACGCTGAGCCAGCGACCCGAATTCAGTCTGATTTTTAGTAGCCATGTGGCGCGCGGCACGCGGGCCTTCGAGATGCTGCAAAACGGGTTGGCGCAGTGGCTACCCTGGAATGTTCACCCACCGCTGGACGATCAACTGGCGCTGATCCAACACAGCGGGGCGGAACAGGTGATCCCCGCTTTTGTCGATCCGGCGTTGTGTCAGCAGTTAATCGCCCGAACGCCCGCGACGCTGAACTGGCAGCGTCATTTCACGCTGTCATCCCGCTGGGAAAGCTTTGCCTGAGCGCGCGATGCCTCCTCAGCTGTAAAGCCCGTGTTGCTGCACCGAGGCATGGCCCGGATTATCCCGGATGCGGCGGACAGAGTCGCGTACCACCAGCTTGCCGTTCAGCAGCAGATTGCCGGGTGGCAGGTCCGGGTCTAAACGCAGGGCCTGAAGGACTTTGACCGCGGCTTCTCCCAGCTCATCCCGTGGCACCTGCACCGAGGTTAACGGAATCTCCTGGACGGTCGCCAGATTAAAACCATCCATGCTCATGACGGACACATCCTGCGGCACCCGCAGGCCGGCCTGTTGTAACGCCTGCACGGTTCCCGCCGCAATATAATCCCCACTTGCCAGAATCGCCGTGGGCCGCTGTGCCTGAGGACAATGACGCAGATATTCACCCAGACAGGCGCTGGCTTCGCTGCTGCTAAAGCTGTTGAGCGTAATCAGGTGCTGACGGCTGTCGAAGCGCAGATTCATGGCATGCCAGGCATCGCGCACTCCCTGCAGCCGCTGTTCCATGGTGTAACGTCGCAGGCAGTGCAGCGACAGAATTTGCCGGTGACCCTGTTCAAACAAATAGCGCGCCGAAAACTCGCCAATGAGCTGATGATCGGGCGATACCGAGGGCAGCCGCATTCGGCGATCGCGGGCATTGATCAGCACGCAGGGCTTATTCATTTCGGCTGCCAACTGATGGATGTGCTCGTCGTCGATACCGATTAACAGCGCCGCCTCCGTCTGCTGCATCTTGTCGATAAACAGGGCGGCATCGCTTTCCACCTCTTCCAGCGGGCAGTAGCGCAGCCGGACATCGTGCGGTTTGACGGCCTCGCTGATGCCCTGGATCACCTTGTAATAAAAGATATCCGTGCGGATATCAAACGCGCGCGGCGGTGCAAACACCATCAGATCATTAAGCAGCAGCCGCCCATGATGAAGGTTGTCTAGTACGCCTTGCTGTTGGGCAATGCGCAGGACTTTATCGCGCGTGGCGGTACGGATATTGGCTTTCCCGGCCAGGACGCGAGAAACCGTGCTGACTGACACGCCGCTCAGGGCGGCAATCTCGCTCACTTTTAAGCTTTGTTTCATTCTGTGATCGCCCTCAAATCTGCAAATGAAAAAATTTTCATAACGTGCTGAATCGTGTCCCTACTGGTCTGAGAGGGGTTTTTTGTTATTTCCAGATAGTGTCATGAAAAGAGTTGCAAAAAATGGGCTGTACCCACGTTTTGCGCTTTTTTAAGGTCGGATCAGACAAAAAGGTTTGCTTCGCGGCAACGCGGTTATTACTGGCTACAGGAGTTTCATCATGAGTCTCGACTCGACCACCCGCACCAGCGCGTCGCGCACGGTACGGGTTATTAAAAATCTGCGCTGGTGGATGCTGGGGATGTTCCTGCTGGGCGTGACGGTGAACTACATCACCCGTAACTCCCTGGGCATTTTGGCCCCCGAACTGAAAAACACCCTGAATATGACTACGGAGCAATATTCCTGGGTGGTAGCCGCCTTTCAGCTGGCCTATACGCTGTTTCAGCCTCTTTGCGGTTGGTTAATCGATATTATCGGCCTGAAGATGGGCTTTTTAATCTGCGCCGTTATCTGGTCCATTACCTGTCTGCTGCACGCCGGAGCCGGAAGCTGGCTGCATCTGGCGCTGCTGCGCTTTGTGATGGGGGCATCCGAGGCCGCAGCCACGCCTGCGAATGCCAAAGCCATTGGGGAATGGTTTCCGAAAAAGGAACGACCGGTAGCAGCAGGCTGGGCTGGCGTGGGTTTCTCCATTGGCGCGATGCTGGCGCCGCCCATTATTTATGTCGCGCATATCTCGTTTGGCTGGCAGGGCGCATTTCTGCTGACCGGCGGGCTGGGCCTGATCTGGGTCGCGCTCTGGTGGTGGGGTTATCACTCGCCTGAAAGCCATCCGCGTCTGTCGGAGGAAGAACGGGCGTTTATCACCCAGGACAAAGAAGTCATCGGCGAAAAGCTGCCGTTTTTCACCGCCATGAAAGAGATTGGTAAAGAGAAGAAATTTTACGGTATTGCCATTCCGGCCTTTCTGGCTGAACCCGCCTGGGCGGTACTGAGCTTCTGGGTGCCGCTCTACCTGGCCAATGAACGCGGCATGGATCTGAAACAGATCGTGATGTTTGCCTGGCTGCCCTTCCTGGCTGCGGATCTGGGCAGCATCGCCAGCGGTTATCTGACCAAACTCTATGTGCGTTGGTTTGGCTGCTCCCGCGTCAACTCTATCGTTGCCAGTTCTGTGACCGGGGCTGCCCTGATGATCTCTCTGGCACTAATGACGCTGGTTAAAGATCCCTATCTGGCCATCGCCCTGATCTCCATCGGCGGGTTCGGTCACCAGGTGATCTCCTGCATGTTGAGTGCGCTGGTGGTCGAGCGTTTTGATCGCCGCCAGATGGCAACGGTTAACGGGATGCGCGGCTCCTGTGCCTGGATCGCCAGCTTTATTTTCTCGCTGATTATCGGCGTCACGGCCGACACCATTGGCTTTAATCCCCTGTTTATTGCCATGGGCTTTTTTGACCTGATTGGCGCGGTTTTCCTGGTGATGTTTATCGCCGAACGCCGCCAACGTACTGCTAAAAATTGAGGGTAACCTGATGAAAACGCTTAAGACATGGACGCTTCATCACCAGGCGGCGAATTTCGTCGAACTGAAAGTCGAGCAACGTCACTTTTTACGTATTTACGTATTAGAAAATGGCCTGATGCGCGTGCTGCTGAAACGCGATGGAGAGCTGGCGCTCAACCGCACCTGGAGCATTGCTCCCCAGGAGGATGTGCCATGGGAGGGACGCGATCGCGAGTCGTTAGAAGGCTTTACGCTGCCCGCCTTTACCGTTGAGCAGGAGGCGCAGCAAATCCGTCTGGCCACTGACCGGCTGCGCGTCACCGTGCATTATCCGTTGTGCCTCAGCTGGGAACATTTTGACGGCACTGGCTGGCAACCGCTGGCGGTCGATCGCCATACCGGGGCTTACCTGCTGAACATGCATGGCGATGGTGTGGAACATTATCAGCGCCGCCAGCCGCAGGATCGGGTTTACGGCCTGGGTGAAAAAAGTGGCGACCTCAACCGGGTTAACCGTCGTTATGAGATGCGTAACCTGGACGCCATGGGCTATAACGCGGCCAGTACCGATCCGCTCTACAAGCATATTCCCTTCACGCTGACCCAGCGTGACGGCGTCAGCTTTGGCCTGTTTTACGATAACCTCAGCAGCAGCTGGCTGGATCTGGGCAATGAGTTAGATAATTACCATTTGCCTTATCGTCGCTACCGTGCGGAGGCGGGCGATCTGGATTACTACATGATGCTGGGTCCGACGCTGCTGGATGTCACCAAGGCCTTTGTTCGCCTTACCGGTCGTACCCTGTTTCAGCCGAAGTGGAGCCTGGGCTATAGCGGTTCCACTATGCACTACACGGATGCGCCTGATGCGCAGCAGCAACTCCTGTCCTTTATCCAGCTGTGCCGCGAGCATGAAATTCCCTGCGATTCGTTTCAGCTGTCGTCGGGTTACACCTCCATTAACAATAAGCGCTACGTGTTTAACTGGAACTACGACAAGGTGCCGAACCCGGAGGGGATGAGCGCTTCTTTCCATCAGGCCGGGATGAAGCTGGCAGCCAATATCAAGCCTTGTCTGCTGCAGGATCATCCACGTTACAAAGAAGTGGCGGACCAGGGACTGTTTATCCGCGATTCGGAACATGATCGACCTGAACGCTCGGTGTTCTGGGATGACGAAGGCTCGCATCTGGATTTTACCCATCCACAAACCGTGGCGTGGTGGCAGCAAAACGTCACTGAGCAGTTGCTGAAAAAAGGCATCGATTCTACCTGGAACGACAATAACGAATATGAAGTCTGGGACGGCGAAGCGCGCTGCTATGGCTTTGGTCAGCCCATCGCCATCAAGCATATTCGTCCGGTGATGCCGCTACTGATGATGCGGGCCTCGATGGAAGCTCAGCAGCGCTTTGCCCCAGAGAAGCGGCCGTATCTGATCTCGCGTTCTGGCTGTGCAGGGATGCAGCGCTATGTGCAGACCTGGAGCGGGGACAACCGGACAAACTGGCAAACCCTGCGCTACAACATCCGCATGGGATTAGGGATGAGCCTGTCAGGCCTGTTTAACGTGGGGCACGATGTGGGCGGCTTTGCCGGGGATAAACCCGATCCGGAGCTGTTTGTACGCTGGGTGCAGAATGGCGTGATGCATCCACGGTTTACCATTCACTCCTGGAATGACGATCATACGGTGAACGAGCCATGGATGTATCCGGAAGCCACACCGATGATCCGCGAGGCGATCCGCCTGCGTTATCGTCTGATGCCTTATCTGTATACGCTTGCCTGGCAGGCCAGCGAGCAGGATGAACCCATGCTGCGGCCGACCTTCCTCGATCATGAGGACGATCCCCGTACGTACGACGAGTGCGATGATTTTATGCTGGGGCGCGATCTGCTGGTGGCCAGCGTGGTGGAGCAGGGCGCACGCCAGCGCCAGGTTTATCTGCCGGAAAATACCCACGGCTGGTATGACTGGCACACCGGCAACTGGCTGGCGGGCGGACAAACCGTGACGCTGGATGCGCCGCTGGATCGGTTGCCGTTGCTGGTCCGAGCCGGGGCCGCTATCCCTCTGGGACAGTGCGAAACCACCACCGATGCGCAACGTGATAACGTGCGTGAGCTGCAGATTTGGCCTGTGCCGGGCGATGCCACTACCCAGGGTGAGGTGTTCGATGACGACGGCGAAACCCACGGTTGGCAGAAAGGCAATGCGTTATGGTTGAACTGGTCTTTAACCAGTAGCGCGTCACGGCTGGATCTGACCATTGAAAAGCGCGGCGATTATCTGCCGGCGTGGCGTGAGATAGCGATTATGTTGCCGCCGGGTGAGCAGCGTTCGCTGTGGATCAACGGTGAAAGGACGTCATGTTATCGGCTGGCGTAAGCGATAGCGCATCAGGCTGTCGTCATCCGCAATATTGATAACCGGCCCACCTGCGTGGGCCGGTTTATGTTCAGGCTGAGTGGTTTTCGGTGCTCATGCGTCCAAGGTCTTTATCGACTAGGAACAGACCGTTACCGCTGTCGCCCACCATCGCCAGTTTATCCAGCACGGTTTTAAACAGTTTCTCTTCTTCATGCTGTTCTGCAACATACCACTGCAGGAAGTTAAAGGTTGAATAGTCCTGCGTCGTCATGGCAGAGTGCGCCAGTTCGTTGATTTTGCTGGTGATCAGCTTTTCGTGATCCAGCGCCTGAATCAACACTTCGTTCAGCGAATTGTAAGCAACGGGCGGTGCAGCAATGCTGCCCAGCACCGGCATACCACCTGTATCACTCAGATAGTCGAACAGGCGCTGCATGTGTTGCATCTCTTCACGCGAATGCATTTTCAGGAAGGACGCTGCGCCCTCGTAGCCTTTATCGCTGCACCACGCACTCATTTGTAAATAGAGATTGGCGGAGAAGAATTCCAGGTTCAGCTGGTCGTTTAAACGTCCAGTCATTTCAGCAGTCAGCATGGCCGCGTCCTTTTGATTGTCATTAAATTAGTGGTGAATTATGCAACAGTCTGGTAACGAATGGGAAGCCTTTTGTTGAAAAAGTTGCAATTTATCTGATTGATTTAAAAAGAATTATTTCAACTGTTGAATGCGAGCGATTATCATTGTGGTCTGCTTTTCGCACGGTCAATTCGCTCCCCGAATGTTAACCAGGCGAGGCGTGCGCCGATCCTCAGCGATGTTGCGGACGGCTGAGGCGCAGTCTGTATGCGGCCTGGGGAGGCGACAGAGGAAAATCAGGTACGCGATCGGACCGCGCGTTTTTTTGCCCGCCACGCTGAACAGACATGTTCGATGACGGTTCATGAGGCAAAATGTGAAGGGTGATCGTCAGAAGGTTCCGTCGCGAAAAAATCGCATAAGCTTTTGGTAAAATGCCACCGTTAACCGATAAGGGTGAATATGCAACGTATCGACAGTCACGCTGAATTTTATGATACCCATTTTTCAAAAGAGGATTTCACCGGTCTGACCATCGCTGAAACCCATTTTGAAGACTGCGACTTTAGTAACGTCAACTTCACCTCTGCGCAGTTTACCGCCTGTAAGTTCATTAACTGTACTTTCAGGCACTGTAATCTGAGCCTGTTGGATGCGCCGAATACCCGCTTTTATGGCCTGCAGTTCACGGAGTGCAAGCTGACCGGCATCGACTGGACAAAAGCCTACTGGCCTGATTTTCATCTGGATCATGAGCTGTATTTTGTGAGCTGCATGCTGACCAGCGCATCCTTTTATGGCCTTAAGCTTCAGGGGCTAAAAATGGAGGCGTGCAGAGTGGCGGAGGTTGACTTCAGAGAGTGCGATCTGACTGGCGCAACGTTCAGCGGATCGGAGCTGACAGGCAGCTTATTCAATCACACGCTGTTGCGGGGCGCCGATTTTACCGACGCATGGAATTACAGCATTGATGTCTTAAACAATACGGTCACTAAAGCCAAATTTTCGCGCCTTGAGGCGGTGTCTCTGCTGGAAAGCTTAGGGATTGAATTGGTGGATTAACCGGTACCGGGCCGCAGTGACGTGGGGGTTTTCACTTTCACAGCCACGGCTGGCGGCGGGATGACTGTGCCGCGCGCACTGACCGCCGCATCTGTGCTAAGCCTTGCTGGGCGGAGTTTCAGGCCGACGTGACTTTCTCTTCGGTACGCTGTAGGCCATTAGCACAAAATATTGTATGCTATGCCGCCTTAAAGTTGACCAGGTAACCGGAAGCACGCCAATGTAACTTTGCGCTCACCCCGCGACGACATAAAGTCGCATTTGGCACCGTTTACCTGCCGGTAAGGTTCTGCCGGCCACCGTGATTTATCTGCTGCGCCTGTTAGTGCGTGGCTACGTTGAGAAGAATTTACTCATGTCTAATCCCTTTTTAGAAGAGGTGGCACGCCGCCGCACCTTCGCAATTATCTCGCACCCGGATGCCGGTAAAACCACCATTACCGAAAAAGTCCTGCTGTTCGGACAGGCGATTCAGACCGCCGGAACGGTAAAAGGCCGTGGCTCTAACCAGCATGCTAAGTCTGACTGGATGGAGATGGAAAAGCAGCGTGGTATTTCGATTACGACGTCGGTTATGCAGTTTCCCTATCGTGACAGCCTGGTAAATCTGCTGGATACGCCGGGGCACGAAGACTTTTCTGAAGATACCTACCGTACGCTGACTGCCGTTGACTGCTGTCTGATGGTGATCGATGCGGCAAAAGGCGTTGAAGATCGTACCCGCAAGCTGATGGAAGTCACCCGCCTGCGTGATACGCCCATCCTCACCTTTATGAACAAACTCGACCGTGACATCCGCGATCCGATGGAAGTGCTGGATGAAGTGGAAAGCGAGTTAAAAATTGCCTGTGCGCCCATCACCTGGCCGATAGGCTGCGGTAAGTTGTTTAAAGGGGTTTATCACCTTTATAAAGATGAAACCTATCTCTATCAGACTGGTAAAGGGCACACCATTCAGGAAGTCCGCACCGTCAAAGGCCTGGATAACCCGGAACTCGACGCGGCGGTAGGCGAAGAGCTGGCCGCTCAGTTGCGTGATGAGCTGGAGCTGGTGCAGGGTGCTTCAAACGAATTTGATGAAGAGGCATTTCTTAGCGGTCAGCTCTCTCCGGTGTTCTTTGGAACCGCGTTGGGTAACTTCGGCGTAGATCATATGCTGGATGGCCTGGTGGCGTGGGCGCCACGTCCCATGCCGCGCGATACCGATACCCGCAAGGTTGAAGCCAAAGAAGAGAAATTCACCGGCTTCGTGTTTAAGATTCAGGCCAACATGGACCCTAAACACCGTGACCGGGTGGCGTTTATGCGCGTGGTTTCCGGCCGCTATGAAAAAGGCATGAAGCTGCGCCAGGTGCGCACCGGCAAAGACGTGGTGATTTCTGATGCCCTGACCTTTATGGCAGGCGACCGTTCGCATGTGGAAGAAGCCTATCCGGGCGATATCATCGGCCTGCACAACCACGGCACCATTCAGATTGGCGACACCTTTACTCAGGGTGAGAACATGAAGTTCACCGGGATTCCGAACTTCGCCCCAGAACTGTTCCGCCGTATCCGCCTGCGCGATCCGTTGAAGCAAAAGCAGCTGCTGAAAGGGCTGGTACAGCTGTCGGAAGAGGGCGCGGTGCAGGTGTTCCGCCCGGTGCATAACAATGACCTGATTGTGGGCGCCGTGGGTGTACTGCAGTTTGACGTGGTCGTTGCGCGTCTGAAAAGCGAGTACAACGTTGAAGCCATCTATGAGGCGATTAACGTCTCTACGGCGCGTTGGGTCGAGTGCAGTGACGCCAAAAAATTTGAAGATTTCCAGCGTAAAAACGAGGTTAACCTCGCGCTGGATGGCGGTGATAACCTGACCTATATCGCGCCGACGATGGTGAATCTGAACATTACGCAGGAACGCTATCCTGATGTGACGTTCCGCAAAACCCGCGAGCATTAATCCGCGCCTGCAGGGCCATTCCAGCGCGGGATGGCCCTGTTTTAACAGATACAGAACCCTCCTAAAACACGCTTTTTCCTCGCTTTTGACGCACGATCAACCAGTTACCCAAGCAAATCTCTAAATCCCGACTATGATTACTTCATCGGACGGTTAAAGAGACTTATTTCTCCCTGCGTCCAGTGCCGCAGCAGCACTGTTTGCTGCTCTTGCGCCCACAGTTTTGGGCGAGTTAACAGATAGAAGGATGATATCGATGCACACAACGAAGATTACTAAAACATTGATGGCTGCGATGATCGGTACTGCTCTGCTGAGCGGAAGCGCATTTGCAGAGGAATCCGCGTCTCAGAAAGCGTCACAGACGGCTGACAGCGCCGGTTCTAAAATCGACAGCTCAATGAAATCAGTGGGCGGCTTTATGGATGACAGCGCCGTGACCGCCAAAGCGAAAGCGGCCCTGGTTGATGACGACTCCATCAAAAGCACCGACATTTCTGTCAAAACCCATAAGGGCGTGGTGACGCTGAGCGGTTTTGTCACCTCACAAGACCAGGCTGAAAAAGCCGTGGCCGTGGTGAAAAAAGTGGAAGGCGTGAAATCCGTCAGCGACAAACTGCACGTGAAAGACGCAAAAAACCAGTCAATGAAAGGTTATGCCGGTGACGCTGCTACAACCAGCGAAATTAAAGCTAAGCTATTAGCTGATGACATGGTTCCTTCACGTAACGTGAAAGTTGAAACCACGGATGGTGTGGTTCAGCTCTCAGGTGAAGTGGCGAATCAGGCACAGTCTGACCGTGCTGAGAGCATCGCTAAAGCTATCGAAGGCGTAAAAAGTGTTAAAAATGACCTGAAGGTCAAGTCTTAACACGACCCGGTGCGGCTTCCCCGCGAGGCCGCACTGATAAAAATACCCATCGTTGGGATGAAACAAGCAGTTCAATATTAAATGGTGAAGGAGAGGCTTATGTTTCGTTGGGGCATTATTTTTCTGGTGATTGCACTGATCGCTGCTGCATTAGGTTTTGGTGGCCTGGCCGGTACCGCAGCCTGGGCCGCTAAAGTGGTCTTCGTGGTGGGTATTATTCTGTTCCTCATCAGCTTGTTCACTGGCCGTAAAAAGCTATAGCGATGATCCAGACAGTTTAATGCTGGCGTAGCCAGTATTAAACGGAGACCAGTTATTTGTAGCGAATGTTATTGTGAAGCAAAGGATGCTTCATATTCGCAACGATGTGTTAAACGGCGCAACGCCAATAGCACAATTTATGGACACCATAGCTGGTTCTCCGTGCTAGTATCGACCCACAATTCTACTCCCTGCATTCCCTACATTTGTCTATCGGGAACCCAATCTGAGGTCGGTACATTGGGTATACGTATTCCCGTGACGCTGGGGGCGATTGAACCCCTTGCTCTCACACCTTTTAAAGCCAGGAAAATCGCCTTAGTCTGCGAGGGCGGCGGTCAACGCGGCATCTTTACCGCTGGCGTTTTAGATGAGTTTCAGCGGGCTAAATTCAACCCCTTCCAGTTACTGCTTGGCACCTCAGCCGGGGCACAGAACCTGTCTGCCTTTGTGTGTGCACAGCCGGGCTACGCACGTCGGGTCATTACGCGCTATACCACCAGCAAGCTGTTTTTCGATCCGCTACGTTTCTTACGCGGGGGCAATCTTATTGACCTCGACTGGTTGATCGATATTACCCGAAGTGAATTTCCCCTGGCGATGAGCAGTGCCGAAACGCTGTTTGCGAACGGGCGCGAATTCTATATGTGTGCCTGTCGCAGTGATGACTATGCGCCCAGTTATTTTGCGCCCACCAGCGATAACTGGCTGGAAATTATTAAAGCTTCCAGTGCGATTCCGGGCTTTTATCGGCTGGGCGTGGATCTGGAAGGAATAAGCTATCTGGATGGCGGCGTCAGTGACGCGATTCCCGTCCGGGAGGCCGCAAAACGCGGCGCGGATACCATTGTGGTGATCCGCACCGTGCCCTCTCAGATGTTTGACACGCCGCGCTGGATGACGCGCATGGAGCGCTGGTTCAACGGCAGTGCGCTGCAGCCGATGATCAATATCCTGCATCATCACGAGCAGAGCTACCGTGAAACCCAGCAGTTTATTGAGAAGCCACCGGGTGATTTACGCATCATCGAAATCTTCCCGCCGCGCGCCTTAGCCAGTAACGCGCTGGGCAGCCGGGTCGCTTCGCTCAATCAGGACTACCATCTTGGACGTCGCTGTGGCCGCTATTTTATGGCCACGCTTGGCCAGTGGCTGAGCGATGCCGAACCCGCAACCGGGCTGGATATCGTGTTGCCATCAGCGCCGGTGGCGAATGAACCGGAGCGCGCGGCGGTGATCACGCCGTTGGCAGGCAACGATGATGCCTACAGTAAAGGTTCGCTGGCATGAGGTTTGTGGATACCCACTGCCACTTTGATTTTCCGCCGTTCGTGGATGAGGTCGACGCCAGTCTGCGCCAGGCCGCGAACGCGGGCGTTGAAAAAATTATTGTGCCGTCAGTGGAGGCCGGGCGCTTTGACCTGGTTTGCCAGTTAGCTCGCAGGCATCAGGCCCTTTATGCTGCCCTGGGGCTGCATCCGATTGTGATTGAACATCATAAAGAGCCGCACCTCGCTGAGCTTGAAAGGTTGCTGCAACAGCGGCCCGCTAAACTGGTCGCCCTCGGTGAAATCGGTCTGGATCGTTATCGTGAAGAGCCCCATTTTGATCAGCAGACATATTTTCTGGATGCGCAGCTGAAGCTGGCGAAACGTTACGATCTGCCGGTGATCCTGCACTCGCGCCGCACGCACGATCAACTGGCGTTGCATCTGCGCCGTCACGATCTTCCGCGCCGCGGCGTCGTGCACGGTTTTGCCGGTAGCCTGCAACAGGCACAGGCGTTTATCAAACTCGGCTATGCGATTGGCGTGGGCGGCACCATTACCTATCCCCGAGCCAGTAAAACCCGGCAGACCATTGCGCAGCTACCGCTCTCCTCGCTGTTGCTGGAGACCGATGCACCGGATATGCCCCTCAACGGTTTTCAGGGACAGCCTAACCGGCCAGAGCGTGCCTTTCAGGTGTGGCAGGTGTTGTGTGAACTGCGTGACGAATCGCCCGACACGATCGCCGATGCGCTATGGCATAACAGCCACAGCCTTTTTCTTCTTCCGTAATCCCGCCGGTTTACCCCTTTCTCACCAAAATGTTATAATAGTAACATTCTCAGTGCTGGCTTATACTGGGTTGACTCGGCCGGATAGCGTGCATTAATCCACTTTCTTGTTAGATATTGCAGTTGTTTCATACTTTGATGTGACGTATGGCACATATTACCCGGCCCCGAATTGTTACTATTATCACATGCAAGGGTGATTCAACGATTCACCCCATGTTCTGGAGATCGCTATGACCGATATCAAACAGCAGGCCCTGCGCGCGCTGAAACTGATGGATTTAACCACCCTGAATGAAGATGACACCGATGAGAAAGTGATTGCACTGTGTCATCAGGCTAAATCCCCGGCGGGCAATACCGCAGCCGTCTGCATTTATCCGCGTTTTATTCCCATTGCCCGTAAAACACTGCGTGAGCAGGGAACCCCGGATGTGCGTATTGCCACCGTGACCAACTTCCCCCACGGCAATGACGACATTGAGATTGCGCTGGCCGAAACCCGTGCGGCTATCGCTTACGGTGCTGACGAAGTGGACGTGGTTTTTCCGTACCGCGCGCTGATGGCGGGCAATGCCCAGGTGGGTTTTGATTTGGTGAAGGCGTGTAAAACCGCCTGCGCTGACGCCAATGTCCTGCTGAAAGTAATTATCGAAACCGGCGAGCTGAAGCAGGAAGCGCTGATTCGTCAGGCCTCAGAAATTGCCATTGACGCCGGGGCTGACTTTATCAAAACCTCAACCGGTAAAGTGGCGGTAAACGCGACGCCAGAGGTGGCGCAGATCATGATGAGTGTGATCCGCGATAAAGGCGTTAAAGCGCAGGTCGGTTTTAAACCTGCCGGTGGTGTGCGCACGGCGGAAGACGCCGCCATCTATCTGCAACTGGCAGAAGATACGCTGGGCGCTGACTGGGCTGATGCGCGCCACTTCCGTTTTGGTGCCTCCAGTCTGTTGGCAAGCCTGCTGAACACGCTTGGACACAGCAGCGATACTCGTCAGTCAGGCTACTGATATTTCTGGGCGGCATCCGGCCGCCTTTTCTCCTCTTTCCCTGACGTAAGGGGGCAACTTTGTACCTCGCACAAGAAATCATTCGAAAAAAACGTGACGGCCACGCGCTGAGTGAAGACGAGATCCGTTTCTTCATTAACGGCGTGCGCGATAACAGCGTTTCCGAAGGACAAATTGCCGCACTGGCAATGACCATTTATTTTCACGATATGTCGCTAGCGGAACGGGTGGCGCTGACGATGGCGATGCGTGACTCAGGCACTGTGCTGAACTGGAAATCCCTGAACCTCAACGGGCCGGTGGTCGACAAGCACTCCACGGGCGGCGTCGGCGATGTCACGTCGCTGATGCTGGGGCCGATGGTGGCCGCCTGTGGCGGTTATATCCCGATGATCTCAGGTCGCGGGCTGGGGCACACCGGCGGCACCTTAGACAAGCTCGAAGCGATTCCTGGTTTTGATATTTTCCCCAGTGATGACCACTTCCGCCAGACCATTAAACAGGTTGGCGTGGCGATTATCGGCCAGACCAACTCCCTGGCGCCGGCGGACAAACGGTTCTATGCCACACGTGATATCACGGCCACCGTGGATTCCATTCCGCTGATCACCGCCTCGATCCTGGCGAAAAAGCTGGCCGAGGGCCTGGATGCATTGGTGATGGATGTCAAAGTCGGCTCAGGCGCATTTATGCCGACCTATGAGGCGTCTGAAAACCTGGCGCAGGCCATTGTCGGCGTGGCCAATGGTGCGGGCTGCCGAACCACGGCGCTGTTAACAGATATGAATCAGGTGCTGGCCTCCACGGCCGGTAACGCGCTGGAAGTGCGTGAAGCGGTGCGCTTCTTAACCGGTGCGCAGCGTAACCCGCGCCTGCTGGAAGTGACGCTGGCGCTGTGCAGCGAAATGCTGATCTCCGGCAAACTGGCAGAAAATGATGCTGAGGCACGCGAAAAATTAATGACGGTGCTGGATAACGGCAAGGCTGCAGAGGTGTTTGCCCGCATGGTGGCGGCGCAAAAGGGCCCGAGCGATTTTGTTGAGCGCTACGACAGCTATTTACCTGCGCCGACGATGAGCAAAGCGGTTTATGCCGACAGCGCGGGCTGTGTTACCCATATGGATACCCGCGCGCTGGGCATGGCGGTGGTAGCGATGGGCGGTGGACGCCAGCGCGCCAGCGATGCCATTGATTACAGCGTCGGGTTGAGCGACATGATTACCCTGGGTGAGCAGGTGGATGCCTCCCGTCCGTTAGCCGTTATTCATGCCAGCAGCGAAGCGCACTGGCAGCAGGCCGCTGCCGCCGTAAAAGCGGCCATCACGCTGGGTGACAGCGCGCCAGCGGCCACGCCCGTCGTGTATCGCCGGGTGACTGAGGTGGGTTAACGCGGATAGCGACTGTATACCGCACAGGATTCGGGTATACTGATCTGATCGCTTTTTTTTGACTTGTCGCGCGCTTTTGGCGCAGGAGACTGGCATGAAACGTGCTTTTATTATGGTGCTGGATTCCTTTGGAATCGGTGCCAGCAAAGATGCCGATAAATTCGGTGATGCAGGTTCAGATACGTTAGGTCATATCGCAGAAGCCTGTTTTAACGGTCAGGCGGATAAAGGTCGTAAAGGGCCGCTGCACTTACCGAATCTGACCGCGCTGGGGCTGGGCAAAGCGGCAGCGCTTTCAACCGGGCGTTTTCCGCCGGGACTGGACCCTGAGGCTAAGATTACGGGCGCTTATGCTTACGCCCGTGAACTGTCATCTGGCAAAGATACGCCGTCAGGCCACTGGGAAATCGCTGGTGTGCCTGTGCTGTTTGACTGGGGTTATTTCAGTGATAAGCAGAACAGCTTCCCGCAGGAACTGCTGGACAAACTGGTGGAACGCGCCGGTTTACCGGGCTATCTCGGTAACTGTCACTCATCGGGTACGGTGATCCTCGACCAGTTGGGCGAAGAGCACATGGCTTCCGGTAAGCCGATTTTCTACACCTCGGCGGACTCGGTATTCCAGATCGCCTGCCACGAAGAAACCTTCGGGCTGGAGCGGCTGTATGAACTGTGTGAAATCGCCCGCGAAGAGCTGACCGAAGGCGGCTATAACATTGGCCGGGTCATTGCCCGTCCGTTTGTGGGTGACAAAGCAGGCAGCTTTGAGCGCACAGGCAATCGCCACGATTTGGCCGTCGAGCCACCATCGCCGACCATGCTGAAAAAGCTGGTGGACGAAAAGGGCGGTCATGTGATTTCGGTCGGTAAAATTGCCGATATCTATGCCGAGCAGGGCATCACGAAAAAAGTGAAAGCCACCGGGCTGGACGCGCTGTTTGATGCGACCATTCAGGAAATGAAGACTGCGCCGGATCAGGCGATTGTGTTCACCAATTTTGTCGACTTTGATTCCACCTGGGGCCATCGCCGCGACGTTGCGGGTTACGCGGGCGGGCTGGAGCTGTTCGATCGCCGTTTGCCAGAGCTCATGGAATGGGTCAAAGAGGATGATATTTTGATCCTTACGGCGGATCACGGTTGCGATCCGACCTGGCAGGGCACCGAACATACGCGCGAGCACATCCCGATCTTAATTTACGGACCAAAGGTTGAGCCGGGATCGCTGGGCTATCGTGAAACCTTTGCCGATATCGGCCAGACGATCGCGCACTATTTTGACCTGTCCCCCATGGACTACGGCAAGAACATGCTGTAAAAACAGCGAAATTTTTAAAAAGGATAGAGAATTATGGCAACTCCTCACATTAATGCAGAAATGGGTGATTTCGCAGACGTCGTACTGATGCCGGGCGATCCGCTGCGTGCGAAGCACATTGCAGAAACCTTTCTGGAAAATGCCGTTGAGGTGAATAACGTGCGCGGCATGCTGGGTTATACCGGCACCTACAAAGGCCGCAAAATCTCGGTAATGGGCCACGGTATGGGTATTCCCTCCTGCTCCATCTATACGAAAGAGCTGATCACCGAGTTTGGCGTGAAGAAAATTATCCGTGTGGGTTCCTGTGGTGCCGTGCGTGCCGATGTGAAACTGCGTGATATCGTTATCGGCATGGGCGCGTCTACCGACTCGAAAGTCAACCGCATGCGCTTCAAAGATCACGATTTTGCCGCGATTGCGGACTTCGATATGGTGCGTAACGCCGTTGATGCGGCTAAAAATCTGGGCGTCGACGCGCGCGTAGGGAATATCTTCTCTGCCGACCTGTTCTACACGCCCGATCCGCAGATGTTTGACGTAATGGAGAAGTACGGCATTCTCGGCGTTGAAATGGAAGCTGCAGGCATTTACGGCGTAGCCGCCGAGTTTGGTGCGAAAGCGCTGACTATCTGCACCGTGTCGGATCATATCCGTACCCATGAGCAGACCACTGCGGCAGAACGTCAGACAACCTTTAATGACATGATTAAGATTGCGCTGGAATCAGTACTGCTGGGTGATTAAACCCCGACGTCATTAATGTCATCCTTAACCCGGCAGCGCGCTGTTGCCGGGTTAACGCGTCAGAAAATTTACGCTTCCCGTTCTTTTCGCAACATTCTCATCAAATGACACACTTTTCATCAGGCTTGTGCATCTTGGCACTGGCAAGGATCGCTTATGTCACTATCATGAAGACGAACAATAAATAACAATATGCCAGACTGAAAATACCTGCCTGATGAATTTCCGAAATTTCGACGCTGAAGAGAAGTTATTTGTACGCCGTGCCGTGATGGCATTTGTGCTGGTCTGCATCTGCTTCACCATTCTTGGTTTAAACCTGTATCGCCTGCAGGTACGCGATCACAGCTATTACCAGACACGTTCAAATCAAAACGACATCAAGATGATCCCTATCGCGCCCACGCGCGGGCTGATTTTTGACCGTAACGGCATTCCGCTGGTGCGCAACGTAACCTGGTACGACATCACCATCACCCCGTATAAAGTGGATGATATGAAAGACGTGCTGCGCCAGCTCACGCCGCTTATCGATCTGACCCCGGACGATATAGAACGTTTTCAGCACGATCTTCACCAGAGCAGCCGCTATAAGCCGGTTATCCTCAAAGAGGAACTCACCGACGAAGAGGTGGCGCGCTTTTCGGTAAACCAGTTTCGCTTTACCGGCGTCAGCATTGATACCTATCAGGACAGAGAATATCCCTATGGGGCCGATCTGGCACACGTCATCGGCTACGTTTCTAAAATCAATGACAACGACTACAAACGGCTGAATGCAGAAGGTATTGCAGAAAACTACGCGGCTGACCACAACATCGGTAAACAGGGGATTGAAGGCTATTATGAATCCCTGCTGCACGGTAAGCCGGGTTATCAGGAAGTGGAAGTGGATAACCATGGGCGCATTGTCCGGGTGCTGAAAGAAGTGCCCCCGGTGGCGGGTAAGAACATCACCCTGACACTGGACCTGCATCTGCAGCAGTATATTGAAAGCCTGCTGGCCGGGCAGCGCGCCGCGTTGCTGGTGGAGGACCCTCACGACGGCTCCGTGCTGGCCATGGTTTCCAGCCCCAGCTACGATCCTAACCCGTTTGTGAAAGGCATCAGCTACAAGGCCTACAAAACGCTGCTGCAGGATAAAAATCTGCCGCTGATCAACCGTGTCACGCAGGGCCTTTATCCCCCGGCTTCCACCGTAAAACCCTATATGGCGATGTCTGCGCTGTTAACCCATGTGATTACCCCGCAAACCACCTTTTTTGGTGGGCCGACATGGACCTTACCGGGCACCGATCGTCGCTATCGTGACTGGAAAAAAAGCGGGCACGGCACGCTCGATGTCACCAAAGCTATCGAAGAGTCTGCCGACACCTTCTTCTATCAGGTGGCCTTTATGATGGGCATCGATCGTATTCACACCATGCTCAGCAAATTCGGTTACGGTCAGCCCACGGGCATTGACCTGAACGAAGAGTACAGCGGGCTGCTACCGAGCCGCGACTGGAAAATGAAAGTGCATAAAAAGCCGTGGTATCAGGGCGATACGGTGTCGGTGGGGATTGGGCAGGGCTACTGGATTGCCACCCCGATACAGATGGTGAAAGCGCTGGTGACGTTAATTAATAATGGCCGGGTGATTGCGCCGCATCTGCTGGAAAAATCGCAGCGCGGCACCAGCGTTCAGCTCTATCAGGCTAAACTGCCCCAGGCGCAGGTTGGCGATCCGCATTCACCGTACTGGTCACTGGTGCGGCATGCCATGTTTGGCATGGCCAACGCACCGAACGGGACAGGCTATAAATATTTCCATACTGCGCCCTACGGCATTGCTGCGAAAAGCGGGACATCGCAGGTATTTAGCCTGAAAGAAAACCAGACCTATAACGCCAAAATGATTCCGGTACGGCTGCGCGACCATACGTTTTACACTGCCTTCGCGCCCTTCAACGATCCCAAAGTGGCGGTGGCCCTGATTCTGGAAAACGGCGGAGGTGAAGGCGTGGTTGCCGCGCCGGTCATGCGCCAGCTGCTTGACCATATCTTCCTGCCGCCGACCACCACACCGCCGGTCGAGGTGGTACAGCATCGGGCAGGCTAGCGGAAGAATACCCGATTACGCCCGTGCTTTTTGGCATCGTAAAGCGCCGCATCGGCATGGGTATACAGCGTTTCAAACCGGGTGCCCGCCGCGCCCCAACTGACGCCGAGGCTGGCCGTGACCAGCCGCTCTGGCAGGGCATTAAGCGGCGAGGCGTTTAATGAGGCAAGAATGGCCCCGGCAACGATCACCGCATCACCCAGCCAGGTATTGGGTAACATGATGGTGAACTCTTCACCGCCGATACGGCCGATGCTGGCCATGTCGGGCGTATTACGCTGAATGCGCTGCACCAGCTCGCAAATCACCTTATCTCCGACGGGATGCCCGTATTCATCATTGATGCGTTTAAAAAAGTCGATATCGAGGATGATTAAGGCCGCTGGTGTTTGATCCAGCGTGTCGCTGATGCGTTGAATAATGGCGCTGCGGTTCCAGACATTGGTCAGGGGATCGTGCGTGGCTTTGTACTCCAGCTCTGTTGCCAGCTCGTTAAGTTGTTCATTCACCCGGTTCAGCTCACGCTCTGCCCGATCGCTGCGCGAGATTAGCCGGTAGGTTTCCCGCATCAGCCGCTGGTAGTGGCTGTTAAGCTGCAGCAACGCCTGGCGATACTCTTCGGCGTGCAGGCTTTGCTGTGCCGCGATATGGCTGGCCTGATTGAGTGCCTGGGTTTCTTCCAGAAACAGCTCGTTAAGTTGCGTCATTGGCGCTGTTCCGCATGCAGCTTCACGGTTAATGCGGTGAAATCCAGCGACAGCTCCTCACCAAACTCTTCCGAAACGTCGTCTTCGGCATCGTAGAACCAGTTGAGTATTATCGTGCAGCCGTTCTGCGCCAGCCTGTTGAACTGATCGAACAGCCCAAACAGCATCTTGGTGCTTGAGCTGTTGAAATAGCTCAGGTCAATATTCACCTCTGCCGGTTGGCTGGCCTGCGGCTGCCAGCACTCCAGCGCGCTTTGCAGCGGCCGGTAAAAGGCGGCGGCGTTCTCTGGCCAGGATTCTCCTTTCAGGGAGAATCGGTGGGCCGCAAAGTCAAACTCTACGGCGGGCGTACATTCAGTGGCGGTAAGTTGAATGGTTTGCATAAGGGTTTCTTCAGTCATGGCAGATAGTGGCCTTTAACCAAAAGGCAGAGAGCTCGCTGGCCTCCAGTGGCTGGAAACAATATTCCAGCGGTTCACTGACGTCGCGCGCCAGGGTAAGCAAGCCGATATTTGCGCCTTTGCTCCAGACCGGACTCTCAGCGCGTAAACGGTTTCGATAAGCTTGTTTAATTTCATCCGCATTCATCACCCGCAGCGAATCCAAATCACCGCGCAGCTGATGAGTGGCGTCACTGGCGACCAGGTTAGCGCTTTCCAGATAGTAGCGACCATCATCGTAGCGCAGGCTCAATGAACCAAAGCGATACAGCTGATCGTTATGGCTCAGCGCCCGGCTGTCCTGAGAGTAACGTAAAATGTTTTGTGCAATCTCGACAAAGCTGGAGAACAGGCGCCGTCTGACCTTTTGCGACTGCTCATGGTTTTCCAGAAACAGTTTGACTACTTCACCCATTGCCGTGATGTTCTGGGGTGAAAAAAAGCCGGTGTACTGTAGTGCAATAAGGCCGGACTGCGATTCGGTATTGAAGGGCAGACCCCGTAGTGACTCGTTTTTCATTTTCTTCCCGGTGCGGTCAATAGCGAAAGCCAAACCAGGTGACGTCATCGCGTCGCGCCTGGTTACCTTGCCAGCTTAAATAATCTTGCTGAAACGCCAGTGATAATTGCGGCATGGGCAACTGCTGATAACGCATCAGCAGAGACTGGATGCGCTTATTACCAAACATGATATTGCGCTCGCCACCCGGCTGGTCGGTGACGCCATCTGTCAGCACAAACAGCATGTCGCCACGGTTAAACGCTAAGCTCTGCTCAGGCCAGTGATAGTCTTCTGGCGTATCGGTATAGCCGACGCCGACGCGATCCTGACTGAGCGAGGTAATTTCTTTACTGATGTGGCTGAGCATAAACGCCTGGGTTCGGGCGCTGGCCCAGCGCAGCTGATGCCGCTCGGTATCGACCGATATCACGATGGCATCGCAGCCGTCGTTAGAGAGTGACGTTTGCTGGGAGGCATTCAACTGGCCGAGCGTTTGTTTGATATGGTGGTTAAGGGCATGCAGGATGCTGGCCGGGGCCTGGAGATCGGCCTCGCGCAGCGCGTTTTCCAGCGCAGACTGCAAAATCACCGTCATAAAGGCACCGGGAATCCCATGACCTGTGCAGTCGGCGATCACCGCCAGCCAGCCGCTGTCGTGACGGTGAAAGGCATAATAATCGCCACCCACGCCGTCACGCGGTTGCCAGTACAAACACCAGTCGTCGAGCAGAGAGGCGATTAACTGGTTGGAGCGGTCCAGCATCGCGTCCTGAATCACCCGCGCATAATCAATGCTCTGTAAAATCTGCTGATGCTGGCGCGCCTGCAAATCGGAGACGCGGCGAATCAGATCGATCCCTAAACCAATGCCGATAAAGTGCCCGTGCTCGGTCAGGATAAACCCATCGGCCACAGACTTATCGCCGTTAGCCACCACCTGCTGTGCAACGCTTTCCAGGGTATTTTCCACGTCAATCACCAGCGGGAACTTATCCATAAAGGCGATACAGCTTTTGCGGTCATAGAGTTCGGGGAAAAACGGGCGCGCCATCTGCGACAAAAAGATGTGGCGGTTAATCATGCCAAACGGCTTGCCGTTTTCAACCACGGGCAGGCCGATAAGATCTTTATGCTCGGCAAACAGCGCCATCACGGCACGGTTATCCGTGTCGGGGCTGACAAAAGGAACATCAATGCAGAGCACCCGTGCGTCATAACGGCTTGAGGCGGAAATCACAGTATTCACAGAGGCGGGTAACTGCATGATGCGGCTCTTGATTGTCCAGGAATAATCTTAGAGTAATGAGCGCAGATGACGGATTTATGGCAAAAAAACGGTTGGGAAAAAGAGCGCGGATAAATCGTGGATAAAGCAAAATAGCAGCGAAAAATCGCCTGTCAGAGGGCGTTCGGCAGCGCGAAAATCCGGTGTCTTTTTGAGCGCATCGCTAAATTTTCGTCCGTGACAATCCGGGTTGATGGAAAACCCGTCAGTTGATTTCATTTTTGTGAAAAGCGTTTGACGCTGGGGCCTGCATAAGGTTTAATGCGCCCCGTTGCCCGAATAGCTCAGTCGGTAGAGCAGGGGATTGAAAATCCCCGTGTCCCTGGTTCGATTCCGGGTTCGGGCACCACAAATTTGAAACCCTCGCTTCGGCGGGGGTTTTTGCGTTGGGGGGGTTTTAAAGCTGTATTTCAGTGGGTGAGTGAGCTTGGTTTAGGTGATGGTAAGGTTTTGATTTCCGGGATTGGGTGATAGTCGAGATTTCTACGAAAGGATGCGCGGAGCAGACGGGCGGTGATAGCACTGATGAGCAATGCCTCCATCGCCGAGAGCAACAAGCAGGTTCGGCATAGATAAGCTCGTACTAAATTACAGAAATGCATTAATGGAGATCACTAACCAAGTTTATTAGTAAGAGGAAACTACATAATGAGACGTGTATTATTTTTAGGCATCTTTTATCCCGCTTTGGCATTTTCAAACACTCCCGGTTTTATGACATCCGAAGTTGAATGCCTCAATAACAATACGATTCCTTTCATAAGCACAACAACTCCAGCAAATAAAATCGTCGAAGATGCATACATTAAATGTAAGCCGGAACTGGATGCCTGGTCAAAATCTCGTGAAATGCTTCCTGAAGAAATGAGAGAAAGCCAATATAAAGAGTTCCATGATTTTTATATAAGAATGATCGAGAAAAGACGGGCATATGGCGCTAAGAAATAGTGTAAATTGCTCAAAAAGCATAAGTAGGTTTTACAATTAACGGACCGGATCTTATTGGACTTACTAACTATTTGAAATAAATGGATGAATGTTAAATAGGAAATTCATGTAAAAATACATGTGCTCCTTGTTCATTCAAGCTAACTAAGGATGCCATAGGGCGAACCAGCGTGGCATCTTCAGGTTATCTAGCCGCTGCGCTGGCAAACCTCGCGCTGATGACCCGCCACAATACGAGTCATGACGTCGAACTCATCTTGCCGGGAGTGGGTGCACAAATCAGCAATCCGGATAGCCTGCGTGACGGACTGGACAAGGTAAAAAGCACCTTTGACGATTTCTGCGATTCAGCCGGAATCGAGATCAGCTCTCGACAGGCGGCAGCGCTGAAAAAAGCCCTGCAGGACGTTGACGGCGACAGCGGGCATGCCAGTGCTGATCTTTCTGCGGTAATTGCCATTCCTAATGACGCTATCCCATTCGTCTTTGTGGCCAGGGGCACGAGCTGCCGGGTGCATCCTGCCCCTAAACCGGAGAATGCCATGTCAAAAAAAAGTACTTACTCTTTCTGCCATTGTGCTGGCGACCACGCTTACAGGCTGCAGCAGCTTCGTGAGCGGTATTGGCAAGTCTGGTTCGCTGTATGACGGTCATCCAATTCCTTCAGATGTAAAAGGCCAGACCACACCGGAAAAAACGCAATCAGGTCAGCGATGCCTGTGGCCCAATTGCCATACCGGCCGATACGGTGGCGATGCGTCTGAAAGAAAAGTTTGGCTTCGTCTCAGACGGGGATGGGGCTGCCGCACGCAACAGCGGACAGGGGAATGCGGGCTGGTCAGCCTCGGCCATTTCAGAGGGCACCAGCTGGTCGGCAGAGCCCGGCAACTATTACCGTATGTCCAGGAACTGGGCCGGAAATGACAGGCTGACGATTGAGGTTCACCGGACGTTCAAAGGCACGGGCGCCACCGGCAACAAAGCCGGGAGCTTTGTTGTATCAACGTATATCTCATCCGATCCGACGCACGTCACTGATGCCTGGACTAAACGTCTTTTCAGTCAGATTCATGCGGCGGCATGCGGTGAAGCGGAGTAACGCTGTCCTCAGGCACCGGATTGTCCGGTGCCTGAGAACGAACAAAGAGCATGCTGACTATGAGATATTCTGCGCAGAGCATGCACATAGTAATTGCGGTGCTCCCTTTACTAGACGTGACCATATTTACTACTGGCTCAGGGGGGGCCTGTGTATAACGTATTGCTCTGCCATCAGGTAGACCCAAAAGTATGAAAAATAACGACAGGTACACAGATACGCAGAAGAGTATCCGGATTAAGGGGCTTTTTGCTGACGGCGTGCAGAAATACAGATTAGAGAAAAAAACCAATCGTGGCATGAGTGCATTGCTTATATGATAAAAAAAATCAAGCCAATGAGTTTTTATGTTATTAATTATAAAAAAAACAGGATTTAATTCCAAATTGAAGGAATGATTAAGTGGGTTTGATGTAAAAATATGACTTTACAAATCTATACATTCAGTGTTTTTATGATTGCGAGTTAGATTTGCGACAGAAAATATTTCAAAAATAAAACATATCAGCCACACTCAGGCTGAGACATCGCTTCGATATTTGATTAATAAAACCCTGGGATAAGTGGACTTCGCATAACATCGTGAAGTATCAGTACAGAACGACATACGAGACCTTAATTTAAAAAGGATATCATTAATGTTGGCTTCCCATATTTTTAACGGATATATCGGCTCCCACCTATGCTATCACCTTTCACGTGAGGGGATCCTAGATTTATTTAAAGATAAAAGCACGCTAAGTAAATCAGAAATAAATGACGCAAATTTTTCCGGAACACGCTTGGAAAATATCAGGTTAATCATTGACTATGCTGTTAAATTTGGAATGTTCCATGAGAATGATGAACAGTACCGGTTAACTGAGTTAGGTAATGACATACGGAAAAATATTGGTTTTTTCACATGGGCCGTTGGCGGATATGGTAGTTTCTTAAGAAACTTTACTGACATAAGTAAAGAAAAAGAAATGACCATGAGCAGCATGATTGATGGTGCAAATGTAGCATTAGGTTCTCGCCAGGCTAATAAGCAGTTCATGTGGGATATTATCATCGAAGAATTATCATCACTTCAAACAAGGAGCTTTGCCGATTTAGGCTGCGGCGCGGCAGGTGCGCTTATAGACATTTGTAGAAAATTTGATGGGGTTACTGGGACTGGCATTGACATTAGTGCAAAAGCAATCGACTCCGCTAAAATAAACATTGAAAAAAACAATCTTAAAGGCAGAGTCGAAGTCATCAATCAGAATGTCCTTGATGCAATTGATTCACCATATCTGATAGATAAATTCTCCCGCGTTGATACAGTATTATCCTTCATGATGATGCATGATCTGTTTAATATTAAAAATCCCGTGGAGATACTTAAGAAGTTACAGTCGACATTCCCTAATGCAAAGACCTTTATCATTGCGGATACCTTTTTATCTGAAGAAAAATCATTAAAGCATGATACTCCTATTTTTACCTATGGATTTGAGTACGTTCATCACTTTATGAAAATAAAATTATTCCACAAAGAACAATATTTGAGATTTTTTTCAGAGGCAGGCTTTTCCTTGGAGCGGGTCACATATCTAAATGTACCTAACACATATTTGTTTGTGTTACACAGGGACTTTGCATGAAAAATAAAAAAGCAGTTACAGACCTCCCTCTGATGCTCCTGGTTGAGGGTCATCATAATAAAGTGCCTTTCTTTATCACGAAGGAAATGTTTTATGGCGTTCCTTTTGAACTGGCAGGAGGTGATATTTCTGGTCTGGTTGATAAACCAGTGGCGGACACCCATAAACATGAAGTAGACGAAATCTACTTCCTCATTTCACCTTTACCAGGTGAGGCCGTTATTGATGTTACCATCAATATGGAAACGACCACTTATTCCTCACCTGCAGTTATTCATGTACCTGCAGGGCACGAGCATAAGTTCATAACAAGAAGGGCAGGAAAAGGCAGTTATTGTTTTGGCATTTTATATAAAAAGGACGAGGTGGCTGTATGAATTTCAATGCCAGTGATGTGCATGTATCTCACCGACTACATCTGAACGAAAGTGACAGCGGTAATCTTGACGATTTCCGGGAGGTATTCTGTGATGAGTTTAGTAAGATAAGCACATATCCTGACCCTGGTAATACAGAGATGATAAATGCTATTTCACGTCATTATCTGATATCTCCTGACCAGATAGTGCCTGGCAATGGTGTAGATGAGATAATTCTTCTTCTTTGCCTGACTTTACTTAAAAAAAAGAAAAGCATTATTACAAGTATGTCTACTTTTCCTGGCTATGAAACTGCAGCCAGAGTCTGTGGGGGAAGTGTCATTCATACTGAACTTTCCGGCAGTCTTAAATGTTGTATTGATAACTTTGTTAAAAGTGTAAATCAGGATACGTCGGTTGCTTTCCTGTGTAATCCCCATAATCCGACCGGGTCTGTACTAACCAGATCTGAAGTGATTTCTTTCATTGAAAAAATGAATGAACTGAATGTAATCCCTGTAATAGATGAGGCTTATATTCAGTTCGCTGATGAAGATCGGCACTCAGTTCTGAGCTATATAGCGGATGGAGGAAATGCCATTGTACTGCGTACATTCTCAAAAGCATATGGGCTGGCGGGGCTGAGAGTTGGTTTTGCTTTTGGAGCAGAGCAGCTCATCAAAGATGTTGCCAATACTGCACTGGCTTTACCTTTCAGAATTAACAGATTTGCTCAGAAAATGGTTCCTATTATTCTGCAACATAATGATATTTTTCTGAAAAACATATTAAAAACTAAAGGCTGGATTCAGTATATAGAATCGCAGTTTGTTTCATGTGGTATTGAGTTTATTCCTTCCAGTACAAATTTTGTCTGTTTCAGGCCTCCACAGGGGGGCTGCGAATATACAGAGGCTGCGGCCGCTGTAGGGGCAGCGATGAGAGACTGTGGCCTTTTTGGCCTTCCGGGATGGGTTAGGGCGTCGGTAAGTTCACAGCAGGATGCTGATCTGCTCCTGTCTTTAACAGGAAGACATCATAACGAAGCAAGCAGGTAACGTTCGCCATGATAAGATTTAAACTATCCGGGAAATATCGTGAGATAGTACGTACTTCTTTTCCGTTTATGCTCCTGATGATGTCACAGAGCATTAACAGTATAGTAGATATGTTTATCGTAGGCCGTATTGGCATGGATGCTATTGCGGCTGTTGGTCTCTGTGGTTTCATCTTTTCAATCATGACTAGTGGAATTACTGGGATAATGATTAGTGTACAGACAGAGGTCGCTAAAAGTGTCGGTTCCAACCGTTCAGATATGGCGATTAATGCTTTGCACAGCGCTCTGATTGTGGCTGTTTTACTTGGGGCTGGAGTGATCGGTTTGAGTTACTTACTTCCCTCTGTGCTTATTCTTTTTATACATGATCACTACCTGCTGGCAAACTGTATCAGTTACCTGCATATGCTTTCATTTGCTGCTCCTGCTATTGGAATGGTCAGAGCTTTAAGGGGATATTACGCAGCTATTGGAGAGAACAGAATCAGCGTTATTATTATCTTATTAATTTATTTCTTTAACTTTATTATTGGTTTTACACTCGTGTACTCAGGTTATGGCATCTCCGGCGCCGGGGCGGGAACAAGTCTCGCTTTTTACATTGGTGCATTATCATTTCTTATAAGCGGTAAATTCCTCCCGCAAAAATATCATTTTTTCAAAATACATGATGCGTTCAGTAAAATAAAATCGATATCGTCGCTTTCATTTTATGCGGGTTCTCAGCAGTTATTCTTCTCAGGGGGATTTGCTGTGATGTTCGTCATAGCAGGACAAATGAACGCTCCGTCTCTTGCCGTCATCACCGTCCTGAATAATTTAATGCTGCTCAGCATTACTCCATTAATCGGAATGGGTATGGCCTCCGCAGTATATGTCAGTAAATCGATTGGGGCCAAAAGACTGAAGGATGCAGAAGAATGGGGGAATATTGCATTAAAAATGGGAATGGTGATATTCATAATCCAAATGCTAATCCTGATCAATCCTCACCAGGTGATGAGTGTATTCATTAAAGATATCAGAATAGTCAATGATTATGTGTGGCTGTTCAAAATTACTGTTGTTATGGTAATTTCTGAAGTATTTGCCCAGATTTTAAAATTTTCAATGTTCGGTGCTGGCTATAACAAAAAAATTGCAATAACGACCATCCCTCTACAGTGGCTCCTTTTCATCCCGAGTGCGCTTTATTTTTGCGTATATCATCACTATGACATCGCATTTTTATGGTTTTTATTTCTCGCCTATCGAGCTATTGAGGCCATTTGTATGTTCATAATATGGAAAAAGAAAAATTGGCTGCCCGCAGATGCTGAATATAAACCCCAGGAAACTGTCAACTGATGTCTGACAAAAAGGATCAATCATGAACTTACTTATTATTGATTATGAGGCACTGAACACAAATCCGGTGACAGACTGGTATAAGGGACATGATTGTTATCTTATTACGTCTGAGCAATCATTTCGTTCTATGGATGAGAAGACCCGGTCATCTTTTAAAGAGATCGTCGCCATAAACAGTTTTCATCCTGAAAATGATGATTTGATTTTTTATCATGCCGAACAATTAAAAAATCATGTAAAATTTGACCACATTATTGGTGTGAGAGAATTTGACCTCTTACCAGCAGCGGTTATAAGGAATAATTGGTCTCTTCCGGGGGCCAGTATCGAATCTATTGAGGCTTATCGTGACAAAGGTATAATGAAGAAAATACTGAAAGAAAAGCTCATTTCAGTACCTGACTTTAAAATTATCACTACAGCAATAGATATTATTGATTTTATCAAGGATAATGGCTATCCCGTATTACTAAAACCCCGTACATCCAAAAGAGCTAGAGGTATTAGTGTACTCCATAATGATAATGACCTCTACCATGCCCTCCATAAGGGACTAAAACAATCATCAGAAGACCTTGTAAATATGATGGTTGAAGAGTTCGTTTCCGGTCCCATGTACCATATTGACGGCGTAGTCATTAATAATGAGATAAAATTCATCTGGCCTTCACTGTATGTATCTAACTGTATGGGGTTCCCAGATGGTGACTATATATCTAGTTGTCTTCTTTCACCAGATGATGATTTATATATTCCACTTGTGGAATATGTCAGTGAATGTATTTCTGCACTACCTTCCCCGGTCAATTTTGCTTTTCATGCCGAGGTTTTTTACTGCACTGATGGAACACTGAAATTATGCGAAATTGCTGCCAGAGCGGGAGGTGGACCTGTTATGACGTCAATTGAAACGGTATTTAATTTCAATCCTAAAGAAACAGCATTCATGGCTTATCTGGATGCTAAAGTTAAACCCCCAGTAATAAAGAAAGAACCTGAAAATCTGTGTGGGTGGATAATAATTCCCAATAATATGACCGATGCTTATATTGAAAATATACCCGAATCATGCCCTTTCCCTCAGGTTACAAATTATAAAATATTTACAAAGAATGGAGATTATTTTTCTGATGAAAGACAGGTTGTTGCTGAGGTGTCGTTACATGGGAAAAACTCAGAGGAAATAATCAGTTCTATTTCCGAAATAATGAAGTGGTTTTACTGCCATACACAATGGTCTGCGAGAGTTTGATGGGGGATATCCCCCTGCATTCCAAACCCAACACAATGGAAAACACCTGTCTATAACCTGGCCCCACGGAAAGCAGTAACGCCGGGGGGCTTTTTCCGTGCCTAAACCCTGCCGGAGAGCTGAAACTAAGGGCCGCTTGGGAAACGGAAAATATTGTACTTGTACTCCGACTTTTTTAACACGATTAACTTTAGCAGCAGGATATACTCCTGCTCTATACGGGGTGGATGAGGTAAATCCGATAGGACAAGGGCGATAGTGTAAAAGCAATAACCACTGATGTAAAAAATACGTAAAGGATTTATCTTGCTGAATTTTTTATATTACTTTTATAAAAAAAGGGCGCAGGGATACTCTCTTGGCTTTTCTAAAATCTTCATATAAAGCCACAGATTAATCTTGAAAAAAAACTTTCCTGATATGATTTTTTCAGGGTGGGCTTCATATGTCACATAACATAGCAGCAAAAAGCAAAGAAGAGTGGGATAAGGTCAACGTGCATCTGGCTGCATCAGGGGTTGCTTATAAAGAACGCATGAACCTGCCGGCGATTCCTCAGGAAGTCGAGAGACAGCAACCGGAAGAGCTTCAGGAATACTTCAGACAAAGACTGCAGCACTACAGAAACGAAGCCTTGAAGTTTCCGCGTGGAACGGACCCTGTCTATCAGAAGGAGGAAGGAAAATAGTGTATAAGCCAAGAACATGTCCCTTTTGCAACTTTTATGGCATAAGAAAAAACCCAAACGGCAAATGGTCCTGCGATAAATGCGGACTTGAATGGGCTCCTGATCAGGACAAGCGCGAAACCCCGTAGATGCGGGGTTTTATTTTCTGCCTTTTACTTATTCAGTCTCGGATATATTCACCTTCATGATAATCAACATTTACAGTTATTGTCGAAATGATAGGCCCCTGACCTGATAAAACAAAATTTACAAGATTTTCGAAACGGGGTTGCCAATATTTTTTATGTCTAGGCCAACGTCGCAAAATAAAATGCTCTTCATGCGATAAAAATCTAAGCGAGTTTAAATGATGGGTCATCAAACTAAGGCCGTTGATGATGTCAGGAATATCTCCAGATGAATTATAAAAACGTCTTTGGCAGTTATAGCCTTTCATTGTTACGGACTGGTAACTTGTTAGCAAGTCATCTATCATTTTTGACCATTCGCACGTCCTGTCAATTGCACCATTGTCAAATTTCACTTCTTTTCCCATGCTTTGAGACTGAAGCATTTCATGGATGACAGCATCTAAGTAATTACTTGTCACACCGAGACTTTTGCTTGTTAAACTTTCTGGCCAACCAATAACATAAGGATCTGTATTTTTAGGTGCTTTGTAGTTCCATTTTTCATGTTTTGGCATCATAAGATACTTCGCACAATCAGCGAGTCCAGGTGTATTGCCTCCGAGCGTATACGATCCTATATCAGCACCAGACGCTTTTGTACCAGGATACAAGGTCAGCTCTTTATTCCGGTTAACTGATTCAAGTAGTTTCCTTTCTTTTTCTGTTGAAGGACCATCGGGTAGTACATTATTTTTATCTGCGCATTTACCTTGTAACAAAACGGCGCGCACTCTTTTGAAACTATTTTGATTATCAAATTCATTGAAAATAAACAGAAGGTCTGCCAGCTCACAGTTCAGGACTTCATCCTTGCCTGGTCTAACGTTTGGCTGTGTAGCATTTCCGCTGATTGCAGATAAACTGCCATAAACACGTTTGTAATTGCTTACTGTGAATTTAGCCTGAGGTGTCCCATCAACCCAAACTGAGTTTGCGGTGACTTTGATATGAGGATTGTTATTTAAGTATTTTGTTTTAACTTCAGATACAATGTGATCAAGCGTTTCTACAGAATGTAGATTTCGTAGCCCCCATCGTTCAAGTGAGGCTCTCTTATTGTGTTTCTTGTTTAAATAAACCTCGCTCCATTTCTTCCAGCTTAAAGGATTCGTCATCGTATTCATTCCATAGAAGTTTGCGAATAATCATCATATATGGATTGTCTAGAGTCTGGCGACAGGAATATCACTCCAGCGCGTTGTAGTATAGGCTGGTGAAAGCATCTCGCGCTTCATTTGCCAAGCAGGCGCTATGCCCCTTCCGGCAAACCAGATATTCCCTATCCCGGTCTGATTAATATGGCCAATCACCTGCATCAGAGGCTTGCTGTTCGCTCTCGGTTGAACTTCGTCAAAGAGGTTGAGCTGGGCAACACCTGAGGGAGTGAAGTCGTTCAGCATAACGCCTGCCTTGGCATAGCGATGGCCGCTTATCCACACCCGATCAAGAGCTCTCATCGCAGCCTCTATAATGTCTCTGGAATCCTGGCTGGGCGAAATCAGTATCTCTGAAGCCACATTCCCGTAGTAAGTCTCACCGGGCGAAAAAGGTGAGGTTTTGATGAATGCACAAACCTGTTTGTAGTATTGTTTTTTTCCCCTCAATTTAACTGCCGCCCGTTCGGCATGCTGGCAGATTGCCTGCCTCATGTGTTCATATTCTTTGACCTGCCCCCAGGATTAGATACAACCTTCAGTTAGTAATGTCAGTTGGTTTTTCTTCAAATTTCCCGTTTCGCC
>NZ_JALNPN010000012.1:684-138420 GCF_024520835.1 Pantoea sp. Fr+CA_20 | reverse complement strand
CGCACCGGGGTCAACGCGGTAGTCAACGCCCTGCAGGCGCTGGCGGGCGGTGACATAAAGGCTGCACTGGCGCAGGGTGCGGCCCCTTACCTGGCTGCAAAGGTCAGGGAAATCACCACCGGTAATGCGCCCTATGGTGAACTGACAAACGCACAGAAACTGAATAACCTGATGGCGCACGCACTACTGGGCGGCGTGGTCGCCGAGCTGAGCGGCGGCAGCGCAGCAGCAGGCGCCACCGGTGCGGTAACGGGAGAGCTGGCGGCACCGGCCATCGCGCTGGTCCTTTACGGCACGGCAGACAGTGATAAACTGAGTCCGGACCAGAAGGCGAATCTGAGCGCGCTGGCGACGCTGGCGTCAGGAATAGCAGCAGGCGTGAGCAGCGGCAGTACGGCGGGTGCGGCGACGGGCGCGCTGGCGGGTAAGAATGCGGTTGAGAATAATGCGCTGACCGGCCTGGAAAATTTTGGCTCTGGCTTCTGGAAGAATGTCCAGGCTCAGGGAGCGCTGGTAAATAATACCAATCTCACCGATGAAAATGGCAAAGTGCTGAATCCGGCAACGTCAGAAGAAATTAAATATGCTTCTGATAAGCTTGTGACGGGGCAATTACCTGCTGGTCAGAATGCGGCAACTGGCTTGTTAACAGCGTGGGGCGCTGGAGCGAGCACGGTTGTGGCGCCAGTTCTTTTGCCAGCAACAGCAACAGCGGGAAGTGTTATCGGTGCTGGCGCTATCGGCGGTGCGGCTAATGTGTTTAATCAGCTAAATAGTGGGGAACCGTTCAGTGCAACTGATGCACTTATAGCCACAGGTATAAGCGGAGTAACTCAGGGTAAAGGGTTCTGGTTTACGGAAGCGGCAAGTGTAACTGGTGCATATGCAGGAGCTAAGTTGCAGGATAAGGATGTCATTCCTACTGTGGCTGGCGCAGCAATTGGTACGGTGTTTGGTGCTACTGGTAGTAAAGCTGTAGAGGTTGGGAATAAATATATACCAATAGTTTCAGATAAGACTGCAGGTATAGCAGCTTCTATTGGTGGTTCTGTAGTCAGTGAAGTAACAGGCAGCCGAGTTGAAGATAAGTTAAAAGATGGAAAAAACAAGAAATGAAATCTAAGAATTATGGTTTAAAAAGCTTCCTTATCTTACAGGTCATTTTTATCATATTTATGACACTTGCTATTTTATCTGGCTGCTTATGTGCTGCAATTATAGTTTACTTAAAGAATGGTTCTTTCATCTTTAGCTGGCACGATGATGTACTTTTTTCAATCAAAAGAGGCGGGGTTTTAGGTATGTCTACTGGAGCAGGTATATGGATTTTGTCTAAGTTTAAAGAAAGTAATGGGTGAAATAATTTGATAGGTGTTACCTCTTCCAATAGGCTGGGTAAAGTCATTGGTAAAATTAAGAGCGGCGATAAATACCCCGACTGGGCTAATAAGTTGATAACACTGGGAGGAATCGAATAAAAGCAGTAATGCATTTGTGTCAGTGCATTGAACCAAGTCAAAGAGTTCTGGTTTACGAAGGTTGCAAATATCGTTACTTTACGGTGTTTAAATTATCGGTTTAGTATTAATAAAAATTTTAACAATACCTGTTTAAGGGGAGAGAAATGAAATGCATACAATGTCGGCTTCATGAAGCCAATAAAGAATCAGGTTTGTGTTATGGCTGTGAAGAAACAGAATAATGTAAAATCAATGCATTACTTTATCTACCCGCTTCAGGACTCATTTTAGGGATGCTTGGTAGTGCTATGTATCTACATTCATCGTTAGCATTTATTCTCGTTTTTAAGAAGACAGGGTTTTTATCCTATTATTCAATAGGTGCGTTCATTTTGTTTGTATTGGCTTTTTTCATCTCTATGTATGCGGCGTGGTTTTTTTAGACGAAAAAAAAGTACCCGCAGAATCATGACCGTTTATTATGTTACAGGGTTTATGGTTGCGCTATATCTAACTGTGCTACCAAATGCTCTTTTTAATATGAAATTAGATCAGGGTGATATCCTATTATTGGTTAGTGGTGTTTTTGGGTTTTTGATATGGATGCCTTATTTCATTTTCTCAAGGAGAATTAACTTGGTTTTTAGCAATTAGTATGATAAGCGTGTTTTATTTTTAATTAAAGATGTGAAAACTAGTAGGTGTATGCTCAGCTTTCAAAGCCCAACTACAGAGATGGGGCTTGATTTTTAATTGGGATGATATTTTTAAAATGAAGCTCCCGGTTACTTACAGGCAGATTTTTTCCTTTGTCAGACAAACACTTAATTACGGTGGGTTGTAAGCTTTAATTGATAGGAATTATACTTCCTTGCGCATTTTTAATTAAAGTAAATACCTCATAAATAGCGTCTTTTGATACCGGTTGATGTTTTTATGATTCCTTGTGAATATTCGGGAGGGGATTATCCTCCCGAAAATGTTACTCTTCTTCTATCGTGAGTGAAGTGTTATTTTCTTCCAGGTGAACTCTGATTGAATTGATTATTTTTTTTGCATTGCCCGCATGTACATTTAAAAAAACATTAGTTTTTTCATAGCATAACTCAACGTCTGCATCCCAGCCTGATTCTGAGTTTTTATATTTATAAGCTACAGAATTATCGTTTGTAAAAGTTTTATCGAGATCGATTGATGATTCCAGTACGAAATTTATATGTTCAAATAGTTCCTTGCTGCTTATGGAACTTGCTAATTTAAATTCATAACTCATTTACCTTCCACTCCCATGCGGCCTGTTTCTTATATTAGGGTAATCTGCTGGGTTCCGAATTCCGATGTGTGTTAAATCAGGATTGGTGGAAATATTTCCAAGATCATCAAGTTGATCACCTGCAGGATTTTCTTTATGAATATGGCCATTCAAACCAGATTTTGGTGTCAAATTACCATTTCTCATATTCATCGATTGATTACCATATGGATGAATGCGTACCTCAGAACCATCTGAATGCTTCCATACTTGATTTCTTGCTGCACTATTGCTCACTTTAGTTTGGCTAAAACCATTATGCGAAAGAGTCTTCTCTATTTTATTAACTGATTTTCCTCTTAATTCAGGTAACTGTCCTGACGCGCTTGAACATTGGCTCAACCCCAGCGGATCCACCCAGCTCAGCGGGTTCGGCGCATACTGATACAGGTTCCAGCCGCCTTCCAGCCCTATCGGGTCCTGAACCGTGAACCGTCCCACCTGCGGGTCGTAATAGCGAAACAGATTGTAGTGTAGACCGGTTTCGCTGTCCGCATACTGGCCCGCATAGCGCAGCGGCTGATGGGGCCGTGCAGACTGTTTCGCCAGCCGGGTAAAGCCCTCTGTCTGCCGGCGCACTTCACCAAAACTGCCGTACTGGCCGCTCCAGCGGATGTCGCCGCGTTCATCGGTTATCTCCAGCGGCGCCCCATTGAGATCGGTATTGAACCACAATACATCGCCCCGACCGCCGTCTGCCATATGGTCGATGCGCGCCAGCGGGCTCCAGGCCTCGTTGGGATCGTACACATAGGTCTGGCACTGGCCGTTATCCTGCTGCTCCTGTAACAGACGATAGCCCTGCCAGAGGAAACGGGTTTCTTTGCGATCGTGCCGGCTTCTGACTACTTTGCGGGTGCGTCTGCCCAGCGCATCGTAATGATAGTGTGCGGTAAATTCGCCGTCCGGACCATTGTCTTTGGCGGTGATGAGCCGGTTTTCGGCATCATAGGTAAAATGCTGCTCGTGCAGGCCGCTACGGCGACGGACCAGGTTGCCCCAGCCGTCATATTTCATAAACAGATTCTGCCAGTGATGCAGCCGGTTGTCGGTAACCGGCAACGCGTGCAGTGCATCGTCGTTTGCCGCCAGGTTGTCCGCGTTATCGTAAGCAAAATGCGATGTGCTGTGGCCCTGTCTGGCTTCATAGTGCTTCAGCAGGCGGCCTTCATCATCGTAACCATAGATAATGTCGCCGCGCAGCGTATCACTGACAGACTCCAGTTCACTGCGTGCCGAATAGCGGAAAGCGCGTTCCAGAATGGCTTTTTCCGGCAGCACCACCTGGCTATGCAATTCACTGCGCTGCATCGTGCGCCTGCCAAGACTGTCGTACTGGCGCGCCTGCTCCCTTGCGCCCTGACTGCGGCGAATTTCCCGGTGCAGACGGTCGCGGGTAAATTCACTGACCAGTTGCTGATTAAAGCGGATGGCGCTGACATGGCCAGAGCCATAGTGCAGCCAGGCAAGCTGCTGTTCCCCCGGCAGGGTCAGATGGGTGAGGTTGCCGAGGGCATCCCATTCGTAATCCAGTTTTCCGTTTATACCGGACTCGGATAATAACTGGCCTGCTGCGTCATAGGTGAAGGCGATTTCATCCTCTTCGATACCGAGCGCGATCCCCTCTGCAGTCGGGGTACGAACCAGGCCGGCGAGCTGTCCGCTCCGGTGGCGGCGATAGTGGTATTCGGCATGCTGCGTCGTGCGTCCGGTCATCAGGCCGCTGTCGTCGTAGCGAAAGTGCTGCCAGCGACGGGCTGCGCCACCATCGAGAGCGGGCTTGCCGTTTTCCTGTAAACCGCTGAGAAAACCCTGCGCGTTCCATTCCAGATTACGCGAGGTTTTATCAGGTCGGATTTCACTCAATGGACGACCGAGCGGATCGCAGGTAAATCGGTATTCACCGCCGTTGCCGTTTTCCAGACGGAGCACATTGCCACGTGCATCATAATGCCAGCGACGTGTGCGACCAATCCGGTCTGTCAGGCTCACCGGTAAACCCAGCGCGTTATAGGTCCAGCGCACCTCGGCTTCCAGCGGATCGCGCCACGCGCTGAGCTGCCCCTGGTGATTCCAGTGCAGGGTTTCACGGCTGCCGTCCGGATGAATGATGGCGCACAGTTGCCCACTGTCATTCCATTCGCGCGCTGTAACATGGCCTTCAGCATCTACGCTGCGGATAAGCTGACCAAATCGGTCATAGCTGAACGTCGTTACGCTGCCGGAGCAGTCGGTACGCCGTGTCAGCAGTCCTTGCCGGTTCCATTCCAGCTTTACCACGCCGCCCGTTGCATCGATGATGCTGTCTGGCAGCACTTCTGTGTCATCAGGATAGTGATAGGTGGTGATGTTATTGAGCGCATCAGTTTCACTGAGCAGGCGAACGTTAAGATCGTAAGCCGCCTGGGTAGCAGTAAGATCAGGATAATCGGTACGGATGATACGATCGGTCATGCGGAACCAGTGCCGGGTGGTTCGTCGTCCAACCGGGTCGATCTCCTGCGTCATGCGACCATAGCGGTCCCAGTTGCTGCAGCGCATAGCCCCGCCGGGCAGAATGACATCGCACAGCTCGCCCGCGCGATAAACCAGCATTGTCTGGCGACCATCGAAATCGGTAAAGCGGGCGACGTTATCGTCATCGTCGATCAACCAGTGCGCCTCAACGCCGTCATCACGCCGCGCGCGTCGGATGCCATTATCAAAATCGTACTCAAAATCCAGCTGCTCGCCGCCGCTGTGACGGAAGGCCACCACACGGGGCAAACCATCAATTGTCTGCCAGCGATACTCACTCAGCAGGCCGTTTGTATCCTCATGAGCGACCATCAGGCCGTCGCGCCACTGGAAGCGTCGACGCACGCTACCGCCCCGGCCCGTTACCGTAACGAGCTGGCCCATATCGTCATAAGCGTAACTGACCAGACAAATTTCGTCATCCAGCCAGGCTCCGCTAAGCCTGTTATCGGCATAGCGACATACCACGCGCTGACTGGCGCTGTCTGTCAGCGCGTTCAACGTATGATCGGGGTTCCAGTCAAAGGTTATCTGGTTGCCGCAGGGGTCGGTGAGGCAAAGGGGAAGAGAGGGGCCGTCGTCGGGCAATGGCATAAAATGCCAGCGCTCGCCGCTGATGTCATACAGCGACCAGCTGTCGTCACGGTGATGTTCCAGCCAGCGTTTTTCCGCTTCGCAGTAAGTCCGCTGGCCCTTTGGTACCCGAGGGAAAGAGACGTAATCGCCGGATGGCGCGCGCCAGACCAGTCCATCCTGATAGTGCTCCAGCCGGGTTTCCCAGAACAGGTTCCAGCCACGGCCCAATATGCTGTCGCCGGGATTACCGCTGCGCCAGTAACGCTGCCAGCTAACGGGCAGCCTGGAAGGGAGCACAAAATCCAGCTCATCGTCGCCGCTGAGAAATTTCTGGCCGCTGACGATATCCACCGGGCGGGCAACAATACCTGCGGCCGCCACACCGGTCATCAAGGCACCAGCACGGCAGGCCACTCGGGCGATTTTGTTGATGCCGGGAATCTTGCTCAGTAATTTACCCAGCGCCCCGACCTTGCCAGCCGCGCCGCCCACGCCACCGGTCAGGCCGGCAAACAGCAGGGTGAGGTCCGATGCTTTATAGGCCCATTCAGGCACTTCGGGCTTGATGGGGAGCGTTTGCTCAGGTTCGCCGCCGATGTAGACGTTGTCAGAGCCCGTCATCACTTTTGCATCGCAGGTGGTGCGATCGTCGATACGTGCTGCAGGCAGGCCGTTGATATAAACCCGGGAGGAACCTTCCGCCATCTGCTGCGGACCATCGTCCGAGCAGGCCACTATGCTGTTGGTGGCCATGGCGGCAGGTTTACTGTTAACAAACACGTTGGGTGAGCCGGTAGTAATCGTGCCTTTTTTGGTCATGCTGGCCGCGCCGGCATCCGCTATCCCATCCCGGGCGGCGGTAGCCAGTTCTCCGGTGAGATAACCCACGCCGATGCTGAGCCCGACCAACAATACGCCAACGCCGAGACAGGATGCGCCTAGGCCGGCGACCATCAATGCACCCGCCGCAATACCGCCTGCCGCAGCGATCAATCCACCGACGAGGGTACCCGCAATCATGCCTGCCAGCGCATGAGAGTGACCGATATCATCGCCGAGGCGTGCAGCTTCAAACATGTTAATTGCCCTTGTCGTTAAGCGTTAAAGCGAAAACTTTTAAGCAGCGTTTGAAACTGTGCCTGATCAGCGTCACTGATGGTGGACATGGAGGTCATGGTAAAGACCAGCACTTTGTGATTATCCGGCGTGAAGACCGACTGCTGTTGCCAGGTGCGTTTGCCGTCACGCAAAAAATTAGCGTGCACGCATTCGCCTTTAAGCAGATCGTCACCCAGTACGGCAGGGCCACGTTCAGTCTGTTTCCATCCCTTAATGTGTTTTTGCATCAGCGTTAACTGACGATCGATGTACGCAGGCAGCGCTTCACCGTCGGCGAGCGTATCGCGTGAGAGAGTAAAAGCGGGGGCATTGGCAGCAGAAGCGGTGAAAGCATTAACCGTGCGGTCCTGATAATCCTCAGGCAGTGTGATTTGACCTTCCGTAAACAGACAAGCGATGTTTGAGCCTGACATCGTACACATTCCTTATCCTTAAGATGTGCTCAAGTTTGTCATGAAAAGCGGGGAATCTCCAGCAAAGGCACGGGCGGGAAGAGGGCCTGGCTGGAATGTCAGAATAATCCTTATCGGCAAAGGGATAATGGCCTCATGGCGAGGCCATAATGGGTTACCTGTGCGGGCCGCCGCCAGGACCGCCACCGCCACCTGGTCCCATCTGTCCCGGGCCGCCGCCGGGTCCCCAGTATGGCCAGATGCAGCCCGACAGGGCAGAAACACTTGCTAACGCGATAACGAACAGAATCACTTTTTTCATACGGGCTCCTGATTGATGTGAATGACTCTATCAGGCCCTGCCTGTACAAGTATGTGGCGGATGAAAAAGGCTCGGCAGGATAACGTAAAAGTTTCGTTAACCGACGCGTTCGGGGCGCAGACCGACAGCCAGCCTGTTTTATCTGCCAGTGTTGCGGGCTTTACCTTATGAAGGTCTGGACAACCCGTTAGCGGTGTTGCCCATCATCTTATAACCAGACCACGGCGTGTATTACCGCAGGCTGCCCTTATTTGTCCTGGTGCATATATTTGTCTTGGTGCACAAAACAGATGCGCCCGTGAGGCGGAGTAACGCAATCCAGGGTTCACGGCGGCGTCACATTTGAGCGGTGACGTGCTTCTTTGCATCAGAAGTGTGCACCGCTACGCGGTTTTAGTCGCGAACCGACCGCAGACTGGCATGGCACAAACCCTCGCCCCTGGCCCACAAATTGCAATGGTCGTGGTACAAAGTCACATTATCACTTAGCAAAAAGGAATCAGACGAATGTCCGTGAGCCGTTTATATGTTGCCCGCCTGTGTTTACCTGCAATTTTTACGAGTTTGTCGTTCTCTTCGGTGGCCTTTGGGGCAAATGTACCCAATGGCGTGGCGCTGGCCCCTGTGCAGGAGATCGTGCGGGGCAACGGTGATGAGCCTTCAACCCTGGATGTCGATAAAGCCGAAACCAATGATGCTTTTGCTGTGATTAACGATCTGTTTGAAGGGTTGGTGCGGACAGATCCTGAGGGCAAAATCATGCCAGGACTGGCGAGTTCGTGGGAAACGACCGACAACAAAGTCTGGACCTTTCATCTTCGCCCTGATCTGACATGGTCAGACGGATCGCCTCTCACCGCCGAAGATGTCGTCTTCAGCTGGCGTCGTCTGACCGATCCAAAAACCGCCTCGCCTTATGCGTCTTTTGCTAACTATGCGCACATCCTTAATGCCGATGCGGTAACGGGCGGTAAAAGCCCGTCTGACAGCCTGGGCGTAAAAGCGTTAGACGCTCACACCGTGCAGGTCACCCTGGATCAACCGGTATCCTATTTTCTGCAGTTTGTTGCGCATCCTTCCCTGTTCCCGGTCAGCGAAAACAATATTAAAAAGTTTGGCGATGCCTGGATCAGACCGGGCAACATGGTCAGCAGCGGGGCGTATAAACTGGATCAGTGGGTGGTAAATGAAAAAATTACGCTGACCCGTAACGATCGTTACTGGGATAATGCCCATACCGTAATTAACCGGGTGACGTTTTTACCCATTCACGACGTTTCAGCCGAGCTTAACCGCTACCTGGCTGGCGGTATTACGATTACGGAGAATATTCCCGCCATTGATTTTGCGCGGATGAAAAAAGAGCGGCCCAAAGAGGTTCACAGCACGGCTGTTTATAGCGTGTTCTACTTTCAAATTAATACGCATAAACCGCCCTTTACCGATGCTCGCGTGCGTCAGGCGCTGGATTTGGCACTGGATAAAGGCATCATCGCCGATAAAGTCATTGGCATGGGACAGAAAGCGGCTTATACCGTTCTCCCTCTGTCCATGGGGGAGGTCTCGCTGTCGCCGCCTGAGTGGGCCGGCTGGACGCAGGCGCAACGGGTAAAAAAAGCGCAGACGCTGCTCAGTGAAGCCGGTTTTTCCGCCAGTCATCCTCTGAGTTTTACTCTGCTCTACAACACCAATCAGGATAACCAACGTATCGCTATTGCCGCGGCCTCCATGTGGGGTAAAACATTAGGTGCAAAGGTCACTCTGCAAAACCAGGAATGGAAAACCATGTTAGATACCATGCATCAGCGACAATATGATCTGGTGCGTTACACCTGGATTGGTGACTACAGTGAGCCCTCTACCTTTTTAAATACCTTCCGCAGTGGCGACAGCCAAAATAGCTCAGGCTATGCCAGCACAGGGTTTGATGCGGCCGTAAAAGCCGCAGGAATGGATACCGATCCCCACGCTGTGACCCAGGACTACCAGAAAGCCAGCGACATTATCGCGAAAGATACACCGGTCATACCGGTTTTCTATGGTGCGCTCAACAAGTTGGTCAATCCAAAGGTCGGCGGTTATGCACCCTCACATCTGGGGTTCTACTACACCAAGGACCTTTATCTCGTTAAGTAAGGCTGGTCGCTGTTCGCTCTTATCCGAATGGCGCTTTTAACTCATCTGGGGCCAGATTCTGGCCCCAGACCGCCTGGTGCAATCTCCGGCCTTTCCTGTCAGCGCCGGAAAACGCCCTTTCACCACGCAGTCAACGCACATTTTCGCCCAGCTAAATCCCACCGATTGAAACTCGCTTGCAAAAGGTAACGACTGGAAATGTTCTTCTGTTTTAAAACTGCATGCGGAAATGGGATGTTATGCGCTGAGGTAAATCAATGACCCGATCCGCCGTGAATAAACTGCACGTATAAAACATCGGTGACCGGGTGCCTTGCCCAGTAATATCCCCACGCACTTATTGAAGGTAAAAAATGGAAAAACCATTTTTTAAGAAGCAGATAGTTGACTCTTCCAGCACTGAGTACGGTGAAACGCTGTCCCCTTGGGTACTTTTACTCCGGCGGAACTGGGTGTCTTTTGTACTGGGAAGTATGACCGTGATCTGCTTCGTGCAAAGCCACCCGCTGCACGCGCGGCTGGCGGCGGCAACGCATGCGCTGCCAAGACCGCCTACTTCCAGCGCAGCGTCAGATGCCACGCTGAGCCAGCGCCAGGCTGCGCTCACCACAGCTTCACTTGAGCTTGCCTCTGCCCAGGCTAAACTGGCGGCGGAAAAGATTCGGCTCGTCAGTGCGCAGCTAAAGCTTGAACAGAGCAGCCTGCTTCAGGACATCGATCATACCCAACAACTCGCGTTTCAGCAGGTCAGCGACAGCCGTTTCCAGCAAGCCATGCTGAATGGTCAACTTGCGCAGCTGGCAGAGCAAATTAAAATTGAATCGGCGCAAATCGGTATGGCTCAAAAGCTGGTCAACACCTGGCGGCCGTTGTTAGCAAAGGGGTACATCTCCACGCTTCAGTTTGAGCAGGAGCAATCGACCGTATGGGGTTATGAGAGCCAGTACCGTGCGCTGCTACAGCAGCAGTATGGTGCCCGTCAGCAGTTAAGCGTATTGAACGATCAACAGCTTCAAATACCCCTGGCGACCGCCGTTAAGCTCAACGTTATGCGCCGCCAACTGGCGCAGGTGGATGAGAGCCTTTCACAAAATGAAAGCACCCTGCAGCAGGCGCTTTATACGCCTTCTGAGGATTCGGTAAAATCCATTCCCGCGAAAGCGGGCGCGGGTGAATCCGGCAATTCGCAAAACACTATCACTGGATTAACATCCGGTAAGCTCGTCGCTGTAACGCCCAGGGAGAATCATGCCGAACCGCATTTTCAAAGAGTAAATGCCCAGGCCGGTAATACCTTCAGCAGTGGGCATCATTCGGTCTCAGCGCATAATGTGTAATCCGGTTCAGGCTGGTGGCTGACGCACAGGGGAAGAATATGTATTTACACCATCAGCCCGGCAGGATAGCCTCATTTCTCACTTCCCTTTCAGGCGAATCGTAAAATGCCCGATTACTGTTTCTATCAAAAAGGTCAGCACACCGTTGTTCTGGAAAGAAATGATGCGGACGGCGCTTATCTGCTGGAAGAAAAGGGCTATGAAAAACAATTTGAAGAGGTGAGTGCGGTTAACAGTAATCAGGCGCTTAACCGCTTTGCTGATATTCGCCGGAGTAATCGCCATGACCATTACGACTTTCTCTCGGGCGCTATCGCTATGCCATTGATGGGCGTGCTAACCGCAATTGCTGTTTTACTGTTACGGAAAAAATAGTCAGGACGTCGATAGCGCTGGGCGGTGATGGCATGACATCCCGTTTTGTTTTTTTGCCTGCTCTGGGTTAACCCCCGCTCGCTGTCCTGACCCCGTGCGTTTAAAACCACGCCTTGCTTACCCGCTCCTGTTCCACCGGCACTGCTGTCTGATAACGGTCATGATCGCGCGGTATCCTGAAGATGGGGAGCCATAAAGAGCGTTGTGGCCTCACGTCATAACATCGCCTGTGGTCATCCAGTCCAGACATTAAAACGCCACAGATAAGCGTTCACGATCATGCGCGGGAGCCTAAATCATGTCAGAAGTGCTGGAGCAGGAAGGGTGGAAAGAGAATGCCATCGGTGAAAAGTTTAACGCTAAAGGTGAGGTACTGCCTTTCAGAGGAAACACGCTGATTTGTCATCTGGCCCAGGACAGTGAGATGGTCGGTGTAACTGGCGAAATGGTGGACGCGATGAAAGCCGCAGGATTGGGTCGCTGTTATGCGTTTCTGCCGCCGTCGAGCTATCACATGACGGTGTTTAATGGTACCAACGATCGGGCACGGTATCATCCGGCCTGGCCACAAGATCTGAATCTTGATGTTTCGATGGATGAGTGCGATCGGCTGTTTGCCGCAAAACTGGCGGATTTCAGGCTAACGCCTTCTTTACCTTTGCAGATGCGCATTGGCGGAATGGCGTTAAAGCAAGGTGTTTCCCTGTCGCTGGCACCCCTGGACTGGGCGGAAAATAGCAAAATACGTTCACTCCGCGACGCGCTCAGCAGCACACTACACTGCAGACGAAGCAATCACGATGTCTACGAGTTTCATATCAGCGTGTCCTACCTCATCAACAAACCGGTCGATGAGGAGCTCTGCCTGCTGCAGATGTTAAGAGCAATGTATCTGGAAAAACTGATGCGGGTTTCCCCGGTTATTAAGCTGGGCGCGCCTGAGTTTTGTACGTTCCGGGATATGTTGGGTTACAGGCCGTTGTTGAGGCTGGAATAATCAAAATTTCTTTTAGCTGCTAAGAGGCTAACATTGCGGCACAGCACTGATTAAATCGGCGTGAAAATTATATAAAATGATTTTTTTATAGATTATTTAAAAGGCTTAAGTTTAAAAAAATCCGCGAGTCGCCTCAATAAGACAGCTCGCGGAATATATTAATTTGAAACTTTATCTGCTTGTATTGTTGCACTACCTGTATTGTCAACGCAGTTATCGTCTGTCACAAACGCCATAAAGGTTGCGGTAGTAGGCACGTTGACGGTGATGGGCGCGCTACCAACGGTGGTGCCCCAGCGAGCATTACCTAAACCGCCTTGTAAATAGACGGAGCTTATTTGGCAGCCATCGCTTAATGAACCATTTGCACAACTCATGTTATTTGAGAGCAAGGACATAGTATAGGTACCCGGTTGCAACTGAAACTGTAATGCGGTACCTGATTGCACCCTGACGTTACTTAATGGCGGGTAGATACAGTGATCTTTTGCATTAATTGTAAATGAGGCAGCCTGGCTGCCAAAAGAAAATAGGGATAATAGTAATAAGGCATTAATTTTGGTTTTCATACAAAATATCCTTGTTTCAATGTCAGGTGAAGTTTTATGAAGCCAACACGGTTTTCAATTTTCTGATAATGATCTTCGTAAATAATGTGGATGATTTTTTCTGTTAAGCCTCTCTGGTTTAGTGAGGAGTAAGAGTGACTCTAACTGTTTCTGTTCGAGAGCGTGAATGAGCAATGCTTACGTACTTACCACCAGGCTTAACGGTCAATTGATCTGAGAGAATCGAGAGAAATGCGTGAGCATAAGGTAAAGAGAAGGGTAAAAGCTGAGGCTGCTAATAAGCCTTAAGCTCAACACAGGTAAGGTGGCCCGTCTCACTACATTTTATTCGCCATTAGGCGAATGCCGGGGCTGGCTATTCAGTATATAAGCTATGAATTCCGTCACGGTGATGACAGCCTCCAGGAGCATTGTTTTACTATTTGTTGTATCAGACCGATTCACACATCAGACCGGATAGCGTGCGGCTAAACATACGCGTTAAAGGGCAAGGCGCAGCTAAGTTGAATTCTCGTTAGCGGGCATATCTTTTCATAGCGATATGCCCGTATCCGAAAGCTTATGTAAAAGCAGTACAAGGCATGAAGCGGTCAACCAGAAATTGCACGGCAAAATGACTGTCTGTATCGCAAACACTGTGCTCAAAGTTCAACATACGCCAGCCGTTTCCGCGAGCGCGAGGGCGTTTCAACGATTGCACTGGCAATCGCAGCCCCGATATCGGCACAGACCGTCAGCCCCTGCACAAAGGGCTGGTCATGCATCAAATAGGGCAGTGCGGCAAAGGCGATACGTCCCCGGGCGGAAGCGGGAGACAGCAAGGTATAATCATCACCCACATCAGGAATCTCATCGCCGCAGCGCTGGATCTGCTGTTTCAGTGTGGCAAATGGCAGATCTTTAGTTTTGAGCGCCTTCTGTCCTCGCGCATCAATAAACACGTCAAACGTGAGCTGTTGCTCCCCGGTAACAATGCGCGTTTTCGTCTGCTGCCTTTGCAGTTCATACTCTTCGCCGAGTGCAAGGATGCTGATAATGCCGGCCTCGCGTAGTGCCAGCAACCGACGGATCGACTGTGAAGGAATCGCCGCGTAGTTATCGATAAACACTTTGGCGAGGCCGCCTGAAAAGCGTTTACTGTCGCTTTCGTTAAGAAAGGGAACGATTTCCTCAACCACTTCGTGCAACCGCAGAATGGTATAGCGCCACGGCACGGTTCGCCTGTCGCGTTTATTGCGTTCAACTTCATTCAGATTGGTGCTGGCCCAGTGGAAAGGGTCCTGCTTCTGTCGGTTGGCAAACCAGGCTTCCGGAAAACGGTCGACATCAAGCGTTTTCAACGCAATCGCTTCACTCCACGCAGGTGCCGCCTCTTCAAGCTCTTTCACCATCAGCGCAAACACCCGATCGAGCAATCCCTCTGCGCCCGCAGCAATCGCGTCGTCGATGGCGCTCTCTGTTACCACGTTCAGCGGCTCATAGGGAATCGGGCAATAGAAGTCGGCCTCCGGCAGAATGCCCGAGCGAGACATCAGGACGATCTTCAGCGCCTCATGGCCTTTATCCAGCGTAAAGGTGATCTCTTCATCATCGGCTTCCACAAACTCACCATGCTGGATCGCCACGGCCATGGCGGCATCAATGCCGCTCAGCGAGGTGCCCATAATGCCGACATCACAGGCCGGTATTCTGGCCTCCATCAGACCAGACCAGGGGCTGGGGAAATAGGTGCGGGTAGACGCACTGTCGTCCGGCCAGACGTGACCTGTTGCGATCACCACCTGATCAAAAGTTTCAGGTGAGTCTTCGCCCTGCGTCCAGAGTTTTACCCCTGCATCGGTCGCCTCAAGATCGGTGACCTGACAACGCTCATGGATTTTTACCTCAAAGCCTTGCTCTGTGGCGCGGGAAACCAGTGTCAGAAACTGGTCGCGGAAATACTCGCCAAGCAGGATACGCGGCAGAAACTGGCGAATATGCAGAGCGCCGGGATCGACATTATATCGCCTGAGATGGCTGTCACTCTGGGCGCGCAGCCAGTCGATGTAGGTCATAAACACCGGGGGGATTTCGATACTGGCGATGTTTGCCAGCATCATCCGGGAGTTCTCTTCATCGCTGTAAGGCATGCCGACGCCGGCCTCGTCGCCTTGTTCATAAACGGAAATGGCAAGCGGCACGTTATGGCCCAGAAGTGAATAAAACGTGTAAATGCCGGTTGGCCCGGCGCCGATTATCGCGATCTTTTTCATCGATGTTCGCACCTTGTTATTGTTATGGGGTTCGGTCACAGGCTGTGTTTTGCGCATGCTGCAGGAAAGGCGACGCATTCATGCACGTTTTTCTCCTCGCCGGTATCATCAAGTTTACTCGACTATTCCAGAACTGCGCGGGCTAAGGATAGGCGTGAAAACTAAGCGCAGCGGCTGTCAGGCTCCGAGCGTGGCAAGTTGGACGAAGAGAAAAGGTAAGCTGAAATTAAGGTGGGAAAGAAAAAACCGGCTCAGGGCCGGATTTTCTTAAGACTGCGGTTGGCCTACCGGCCCTTTGCCTAATGGCCCGCCGGGAACGGATTGTCCGCTTGGCGCGTGAGGACGACCATCATTACCTATGGCACCGCTTTCCTGCTGGCAACCTGACATGACGAGCAGGCTGGAGATGATGAATAAACCGGCGAATATGCTTTTCATGGCTTTCCTCTTGAGCATTAAAGGGACAATAAAATGACCTCTTAAGCCTGGTTTGTATTTCCGCGAAGTCAATGCGGCGATGGCTGTCTGTGTTGAAGACGGCAAACGCAGGCCGCATCGCGAATCCCGCATTACAGCGTTCGAGGATGTCGGCAGCAGAATCAGGGCTCAGGCAAAGGAAGGACGGGAAAATCAGCCTGATTTCGCGCGCCGCTTAGTTCAACCATTGAATCTGCTCAGCCTCACCCGAATAGCGGGTCAGATTGCCTTAGCACGACGATGATCCGGTATGAAAAATGGCACTGCGAGGAGGATACAGAAAATATGCGCCATGGCGTGCGGCAGAAGGGTTATGTAAGGATCAGTTAAGACGCGACCAGGCTGTCCGCCAGCGCGTTAAGGTTAACCAGACGGCACCGCGTTGTCCGTTTTAAGCCAGGAGAAAAAATGCCTGATGACTCATCGGCTATTTGATGTGGCTGAACTGACTATGTTCAGTTAATAGGGTTCAGACCATTATTTTCAAGCCATTCAGGGCGAAGAATACCCATCGCCACGCGATCGGAGCGCTTATTATCACGATAAACGGCCTGCCTGATCACGCCTTCTTTAACAAACCCATTCCTTTCATAAAGACTCAGCGCATGAGCATTACAGGAAATGACTTCCAGACTCAGACGATGCAAATTGAGTTCCATAAAGGCATAGCGCATGATTAATTTCAGGCCTTCATCACCAAAACCCTGTCCGCGATCTTTTGCCTGTCCAATACCCATTGCCAGGCTTGCCTGCTGATTATTCCATTCAATACTGTGCAATGTGACAAATCCAATCAGGCGGTCATCGGCCTTTGTTCTGATATGAAAATAAAAATCGTTGTCAGCGGGAATCATGATTTTGGCCAGTTTCTCTGCAGAAAGCGGAAAAGCAGGCTCTGTGTCTACGCAACGAAGATAGACATCGTCCTAATACCACAATGCCATGGTGTCGATATCTTCCGCTCTGGGTGCGCAAATTCGAATACGCGCTGCCGAAAAAAGCCTGTTTTCCATCGGGTAGTCGCCGCTTATTTCAGGATGTCAGCACTATATCATTGGGCGATCGTTTAAAAATAAACGTTTCGGCTTCAAGAAGGACATCAATCCTGCCTGTCGAAAGCCGGTAAATGCCGGGTATTACATAACCCCGAGGAGCCATAATGTCATGGACTAAGCAAACGCACGTTATTGCAAAAAGCGTGTAAAATTCAGCGGGAGTATTAAGGCTGTCATCAATGAGGGGATAACATGATGCCGCCTCACTTCACGCTTATCAGGAGAATGTATTGGAACTGCGTCATCATCTTGAAAGCATTTACGCGGCACGATCCCGCCAAACGCTGACCCAATGGCAGGGCGCGAATGCGTCTTCGGCGTGTACGGCAACGAAATCTTTTTACCCGGAACATTTATACGCACTGACCAGCGGCATCCGGCCTGCACTGAATCCGGCAATAATCGCATTACTCCACGAGCTGGGCGCATTGACTGCAGGAGATTCCAGGGCGGATATCATGCATCCAGATAATTTCCATGTGACCTTTCTTCCCGTCACGCCTGCACAGTATCAGCGCCGTGAAACGATGCCTTCTACGCTAAGCCTGGAAAAAGCCTTCAATCAAAGCGTTAAGCATCGCCACCTGCAGGTCGATATGCTGCGGCTGGTGGCGCTTCCTGACCAGTTATTGCTGGCGGGCGTACCCGATGAGCTCGCCGTGACAGAAAGGGCGCTGTTTTGGGAGACATTGATGTCGGGAGAATGGCGTGAACCGCTACAAGAAAGGCATGCGGGAAAAACCAGCCCGCCGGCGTTCTGGCACACCACCTTGCTGCGTTATCAGGCCGCGACCTTACCAGCCAGCCTGCGCGCGTTTTTTATTGCCAACCAGCATCAGTGTTACGGTTCGGTGCAGGGCACAATCAGACTGGCCGCAACGACCTATAACTGGTCAGATGTAAATTTTTTAACTGATTGAAATAAAGTGCAAAAAACACAGGCCGCGTCTTAGCGCGATCTCCGTCACACTTATATTCGCCTCAGTAGGATAGTCCATATCCTGGACGAATTTCCCCTCATCCTTCTTTGCCACCGCTTTATATCCTGTATGGACATTGCATGCTGTATAAGCGGAGCTTAATGATGTCTCATGTAAATACTTTGAATATTAATAGCCAACACCAGCAAAAAGTTCGGCGTATGAACCTGTTTATCTCCATATCGGCGGCGCTGGCCGGATTACTTTTTGGCCTGGATATCGGCGTTATCTCGGGCGCACTGCCCTTTATCACTCAGCACTTCCGTTTAAGCAGTCATGAGCAGGAATGGGTGGTGAGCAGCATGATGCTGGGGGCGGCTATTGGTGCCATCTGCAACGGTTGGGTGTCACACAGCCTGGGCAGAAAATACAGTCTGATGGCCGGGGCCGTGCTGTTTATTCTGGGATCGCTGGGCTCTGCCTTTGCCACCAGTGTGGAAGCGCTGCTGGGCTTTCGGGTATTACTGGGGGTTGCGGTGGGCGTGGCGTCTTATACCGCACCGTTATATCTGTCCGAGATGGCCACGGAGAACGTGCGGGGAAAAATGATCAGCCTTTATCAGCTGATGATTACCTTTGGCATTGTGCTGGCTTTCCTGTCCGATACCGCGTTCAGCTACAGTGGCAACTGGCGCGCCATGCTGGGCGTGCTGGCCTTACCGGCGGTTATCCTGTTCATTATGGTTATCTTCCTGCCTAACAGTCCGCGCTGGCTGGCGGCAAAAGGCCTGCATGTGGAGGCAGAGGAAGTGCTACGGATGCTGCGGGATACCTCAGAAAAGGCCCGCCAGGAGCTGAATGACATACGTGAAAGCCTGCGCATGAAGCAGGGCGGCTTTGCATTATTCAAACGTAATCCCAACGTCAGACGGGCGGTATTCCTGGGGATGTTGTTACAGGGCATGCAGCAGTTTACCGGCATGAACATCATCATGTATTACGCGCCGCAGATTTTTAAAATGGCGGGCTTTAAAAGTACCCAGGAGCAAATGATTGCCACGGTCGTGGTCGGCCTGACGTTTATGTTTGCCACTTTTATTGCCGTGTTTACGGTGGACAGAGCAGGCAGAAAACCCGTCCTGAAAATCGGCTTTTCTGTCATGGCGTTTGCCACCCTGGTACTGGGTTATTGCCTGATGAAAGCGGGGCAGGGTGAGATCAGCAGCGGGTTATCCTGGGTTTCCGTTGGTATGACCATGCTATGTATTGGCGGATATGCCATGAGCGCAGCGCCTGTCGTCTGGATTCTGTGTTCTGAAATTCAGCCGCTCAAATGCCGTGACTTTGGTATCACCTGCTCGACCACCACGAACTGGGTAGCGAATATGATTATCGGCGCGACCTTTCTGTCGCTGTTGGGCAGTATCGGCGCGGCGGGCACCTTCTGGCTGTATACCGGGTTTAACCTGCTGTTTATTGTTATCACGGTTTACCTGGTGCCGGAAACCAAGAATGTGACCCTGGAGCGGATTGAGAAGAATTTGATGGCGGGTGAGAAGCTGCGGGATTTGGGAAAATAACGTAACAGTCCAGAAATGGCATCGTGTTTATACGATGCCATTTTTAGCAGTAATATAAAATATTATGCCTTCTGATACGTAATGCTGTTAAGGACTGAAACTTCATAATACTTAGCTGACTTACCTACAGTTTTTCAGAAGCAATAATATCTATCAATGCTTTATGAAACCCGGATAACTAATAAACCAGCATAGCAGTTATAAAACTTCTCGCGCATCACTGAAAATGTATTTGATGTCATCATCGTCCGGCGTGTATTCGAATTGTTAATTATATGTGTGCGATATGCTACAAGTACGGCTGCTAAAGCAGTGTGTCGTTTTATTCTATTTGACGATGCATCATTCCTCATTATGTTGTTTGCTCACTCTTCCTTTGGATTTTTATTCTTTTTTTATGCTGATTTTTGGCTTGAGGATGTCGTTTTTGCCATTATTTATGCTTTATCTTCTAAGTTTTTATTTTTTTGCAGATAATTCTTCTCGCCAATTATGGGGTTGGGCTGAATCGAACCTTACAAACCAGTAAGCACTTTTCGCCTCCGGGATGAATTTCTTTAAGAAAACTCCACCGTTTTTGGCTTTGAATTTTGGCAAATTGTTAAATACATGGGATTGAATGTAATGAAAATGAATAAGCTCGCGTCTGTTCTGGCTCTGACTTTAAGCATGGTTGCTGTTTCAAATGTTTATGCAGCAGATGACGTCGCTAACCAGGGCCAGGGCCGTATTACCTTTACCGGTTCAATCATTGACGCAGCGTGCTCTATCAGCCCTGAAACCTCCGATCAGGAAGTCTCTCTGGGCCAGATTGCCGCTTCTCAGCTTGCTGACAGTGGCGTTTCAAAACCTGTCAATTTCCAGATTGACCTGCAGCACTGCACCACGAACAGCACCACGTCAGAAGGTACAGATGGCAAAGATGTCGTTACTACCACTGCGCCAGCAGTAACAGTAACTTTCGGTGGTTCACCTGCCGTTGAAGGTGACAACACCTGGTTTGGTATTACTGGTACCGCTTCAGGTGCTGGCGTGGTGATTACCGATGCATCAAGCAACAAAATCCCAGTGGGTGGTACCACCACAGCACGTGAGTTAATTGAAGGCGACAACACCATGGGCTTCTCTGCATACCTGCAGGGTCTGGGTGACAAAGTGACTACAGGTGAATTCACCTCTATCGCAGACTTCACGCTGGCTTACGAATAAGTTAACGCCAGAGCTGATAAAACATCCCTGGGCATTGGCCAGGGATGTTCCGATGGAGACTGGCATGTATCTGCGCATATTGTTTTTAATGACGTTTTCAATGATGTGGACTTCCGCTCAGGCTGCAAAATGGATCGATCATGGCCATGGTCATGTACATGTAAACGGCCAAATTCAGGAGTCAGCATGCAGTATCCATACGGATGATGTCTGGCAGGAGGTCACTTTTCCACCATTCTCTTCAGCTGCCCTGATAAACAATGGGCTGGCGTCGGAATTACCGTTTTCGTTAAGGCTGGTTAACTGCGATTTAAAACGAGACAGCGGCGGTGAATGGAAAAGCGTCTCGGTTACTTTTGATGGTGATAAGGTCGAGCATCATCCTGAATTATTTGCGATTTCAGGCGAAGCACAAGGATTCGCCCTCACGGTATCTGACAGTGCTGGCCATATTGCCTATCCTGGCGAAATGATGGATGAAGTACCCCTAAATAAAGACGGCACGGAATTGCGTTATCGTTTGGCCGTGGTTCCAACAGGCGATGATTTTGAGGAGGGGAAATGGTCGGGAACCGTACGCTTTATGGTTACCTACCAGTAAAAGTTTATTTGTAATTCCATTTCAGGCTTTGACCAACCTCTGTAAGTTAAGAAGATTATATAAATGGGTAAATCACTGTTATTACCGCGTAATAAGCTGGGTGCGTGTGTTCTTCTGGCTTTATCTGGTTACATTTTTCCGGCTTATTCCGTTGAGTTTAATATGGATATTCTGGATGCTGAAGATCGTAATAATATTGACTTATCTCATTTTTCCGAAGCCGGTTATATTATGCCGGGTAAATATTTGCTCACACTGAAAATAAATGGCAGCACTATTGGCGATCAGGACATCATCTTTAAAGAGGCCGCTTTTCATGGGGATGAAAAAACACGTATCAGAGCCTGTCTGAATCGTGAACAGGTCGCGATGCTGGGGTTACGTCCCGATGCGCTAGCCAAAATCATTTTTAATGACGAAGGAACCTGCGCAAATTTTGATGGCCTTGACGGGGTGGTATTAAAAGGCGACCTGTCGCAATCGACGCTGGACGTTTCGGTTCCCCAGGCATGGCTGGAATACCAGGATGCGACCTGGCTCCCGCCTTCGCGCTGGGAGAATGGTATCCCGGGCGTGATGCTGGATTACAGCCTGAACGGTTCGGTCACAAAAACAGCGCAAGGGGCACGCTCGCAGACTGCCAGCGGCAGCGGTACGGCGGGTCTGAACCTGGGGGCATGGCGTTTACGTGGTGACTGGCAGGGTAACTACAGTGAAAGTGGTGCGCGCAGTGGCGCAGCAACTAAAAGTTTCAGTTGGGGGCGGTTTTACGCTTACCGGGCACTGACTTCAATCATGGCAAAACTGACGCTGGGTGAAGATTACTTATCCTCCGACCTGTTCGATTCCTGGCGCTATACCGGAGCTTCACTGGTCAGCGATGAAAGCCAGCTTCCACCTAAGCTGCGCGGCTATGCACCGGAAGTCAGTGGTATTGCGCGTACCAATGCCAAAGTCACCATTAGCCAACAAGGGCGAGTCATTTATGAGACGACTGTGGCAGCGGGACCGTTCCGCATCCAGGAGTTAAACAGTGCGGTGAGTGGCGATCTGGATGTCACCGTTACCGAGCAGGATGGTAGCGTTCAACATTTTCAGGTGACCACAGCAACCATTCCTTATCTGACCCGGCCTGGACAGATTCGGTATAAGTTTACTACTGGCCGATCTTCAAATTACAGCCACAATGTGGAAGGGCCGCTGTTCGGTACGGCAGAGGCATCATGGGGTATTAGTAACAGCTGGTCTTTATATGGTGGTGGCATATTCTCACCAGATTATAAAAGTGTGGCAGTGGGTCTGGGCCGTGATTTATTTCAGTTCGGTGCGCTCTCGGCAGATATTACCCAGTCTATGGCAAATTTACCGAATGAAGGGGAATTGCAGGGGCGTTCGTACCGGATCAGTTATTCTAAAAGGTTCGATTCGATTAACAGTGATATTACGTTCGCGGGTTATCGTTTCGCCGAACGTAATTATATGACCATGCCGGAATATCTCGATAGTCGTTATCACGGCAGCACCCGAGGTAACAGTAAAGAGCTCTATACCGTTACCGCCAGTAAAAGTTTTACCGATCTTCGTTTATCGGCTTATTTAAGCTGGTCGCATCAGACTTACTGGAATAAACCTGAAACGGATCGCTACAGCCTGTCATTAAGTCGTTATTTTGATGTAAGTGACTGGCACAATATTTCTGCATCACTCTCTGCGTCGCGCAGCGATTACAACGGTAAAAAGGATGATGCGCTGTGGCTTAGTCTGGGCATGCCTTTAGGCTCAGGAACAGCAAGCTATAACGGTAACTATGGTGGTAAAGCATTTAGCCAGACTGCGGGCTGGTATCAGTCGCTGGAAAACGGTGACAGCTACCGTATGACGGCAGGCACGCGTAGCAACAAAGACGGCAGCAACACCACCACTCAGGCCAGCGGCATGTATAACCACAATGGCGATCATGCTGATGTGACGGCGAATGTGAGCTGGCAGGAAAAAAGCTATACCTCCGCCAGCCTTTCAATCAGTGGGGGCATGACGGCAACGCTCGAAGGCGCGGCGCTTCATGGCGCCAGCAGCCGTGGCGGTACGCGTATGTTGATCAGCACGGATGGCGTAGCGAATGTACCAATAGGGCACGATGGCAATACCAATATGTTTGGTATTGCGGTGATGCCTTCCGTGCCGAGCTATTATCGCTCTTCAGTCAGTGTTGATGTGAATCGTCTGCCGGACGACGTTGAAATGGGGGATTCACCAGTTGTAGAAGCTGCACTGACCGAGGGCGCAATTGGCTTCCGTCACATTGACGTGCTCAAAGGCGCCAAAGTGGTGGCCATTCTGCGCATGGCGAACGGCGATCACCCGCCCTTCGGCGTCTCAATATTAAATGCGAAAAAACGTGAAGTAGGCATGGTGAGCGATGGTGGACTAGCCTGGATTACGGGTGTTAATCCGGACGAAAAACTCACTCTGCAATGGAGCGGGAGTATGCAGTGTACAACGACATTACCGCATGTGATTCCCACCAGTCAGTTATTACTGCCGTGTGAGTGATTTATATTTTCGACAATGAACTTTGCTAACGAGTATTATTTGGATAAGAAATTCATGAACATTAATAAGCGATTTATATCAACGCTGCTGGTAACAGGGGCGATATGTTTTAGTTTTTGTCATCAGGCTATTTCTGCCGTTTCACTGGACCGGACACGGGCGGTATTCAACGGTACTGAAAAAAATCTGATAGTCAATATTACTAATGACAGTACGAAGAAACCTTATCTCGCGCAGGCATGGCTTGAAGATGCGCAGGGAAAAAAACTCACAGATTATTTGATGGTTACGCCGCCGATGCAAAGGCTGGAGCCTTCACAAAAAAGTGTTATTCGTATCACGTCGTTGCCTACGGTAAACAATCTGCCAAAAGACCGTGAAAGCTTATTTTATTTTAGCGTAAGAGAAGTGCCGCCAAAAAGCGACCATCCGAATGTGTTACAGCTGGCGCTGCAAACTAAAATTAAACTTTTTTACCGCCCGGCAGCCATCGTGGCTGAACGTTTTAGTCAGCACGATGACCAGCTTGTACTGCACAAAATGAGCGGCGGATATAAAATCGTTAATCCATCACCTTATTACATGACGGTGCTTGGTATTACCGGTAAACCGGGTCAGGCGGTGGCAAAAGATTTTAAACCCGTCATGATTGCTCCCAAATCCAGTGAAATGGTGCGCTCGGCCATTTTCTCTGAGCCGCATGTGATTACGATTAATGATTTTGGCGGCAAGCCTGTGGTGCCTTATAGCTGTCACGGGGATATCTGTCAGGCCAAAGCAAAACAGGCTTAAACTCAGGATGGATGTATGAACGTCTTTAGTCATATCGTGCTGTTATTTGCCACGATTATGTCTGTCAACGCCATTGCTTCAGGTACTACCGGTAAAGAGAGCGATAACTGGGATGTAGATGGTTTAAATGGCGCTATCGTGGCAAATGGCATGCTGGTAAGTTCACCGTGCGTTTTGTCTGATGACTCACTTGAGCAGGAGCTGGATTTAGGCGCGATATCGCAAAAAGAATTAGAAAAAACGGATGATGTTACCGTTCCGGTAGCGATACATATCGTCATGGATGACTGCCCGGGAGGTGTACATCAGTTGAATGATAAACAGGATATGCGCCGTAATCTATGGCTCGCGGATCAAAGCGTCGCCAGTATGACAATCATGGGGGACGAAGAACCCTCTGATCCACGCTTTTTTCGTCTCAAAGGCACCACATCAGGTTATTCGTTGCGCATTGAAGACGCCAATGGTGAACAACTTATGCCCTCGGTATCGGAGCATCCGATTGCTTTGGGGCAGGGACGTAACGATTTGATCTTCAAGGCACAACTGCGTCGCAATGACCAACCCGTTTCAGCCGGTGAATGGACTGCTGTTATCCGGGTTGGTATGGAGTATGACTGATGAAACATGCAATTCCATATTCAACGCGCGCGCAGGTAATCATTTCAGTTGTAATAGGCTTATTAATGTTGCCTTTTTTGTGCTTATCCGTGAGAGCCGATACCGATGTTGAATTCAGCGGTACATTAATTGCTGAACCTTGTCAGATCGACTCAGATTCAGAAGATATGACGATAGAGTTTGGTGCGATCGCGGCAAAAACCTTTATTGACCATGCGGAATCAGCACCAAAGCGATTTTCTGTTTGGCTTCGCGAATGCGATCTGGAGTTAGGTTCGCAGGTTATGGTGACGTTCAACGGCAATAAAAATAGTGAAAATGCTGATTATTTCGCCGTTAATGGTCTGTCTAAAGACATTGCCCTTAAAATTGTGGATGGTGAAGGGGACATTGTTAAACCGGGCAAGCAGCAAGAAAAACAAGAATTGAATAAGGGTGATACAGAGCTTCAGTGGCAGGCCAGTATTATACACACATCAGATGATGACGTTATCCCTGGTGATTTTTATTCAACGGTTAATTTTTTACTTGAATATCCCTAGCATTCACTAAACTTAAAGTATGCTCTAATGTTAAGAAAGATAAACGGCATTCGATTGCAACCTATCGTACGGCTGAAAGATAATACGGTGACAGGGTACGAGGTGCTGTCAAAAATAACATCCGATGACAATGTTGAACGTTTTTTTAACGCGTTGCCAGAGAAGGACTATGTCACTTTGTTAATGAGGCAGCTGGAAATTATTCATGGAGTCGGGATAAATGAAACGCTCTTTGTTAATTTGCCATTAAGGATTTTCTTAAACAAGTGTGAGTTGGATTTTTTCGTGCAGAGAGAGGCAACGGGCGAGAAAAATATAAATATTGAAGTTCAGGATGCCTTTTTACTGGAAAAAGTGGATTTCCTTCAAAAGCGTAGTGTCATAAAAGCCATGAACAGGTGTAAAAGCCACGGCTATGACATCTGGTTGGATGATTACACAGCCGGAATGGGCAGGTGGCTCAATAACCCAGTAATAACGTTCGACGGTATTAAAACAGACTACCGGGAAATACGCAGGTTGAAAAAAAAGGCTTTATCAATGAAGCCATTGGTTGATGAAGCGAAACAGTTTACGAAGCGCATCCTGGTCGAGGGAATTGAGACAGAGAGCGATTTTCGCTATGCACGTGCCAGTGGCGCGACCCTGGGGCAGGGATATCTGTGGCCCGAGCGGGTAATTCTGACGACAGTTGTTTAGCTAATGGCTCAGCACGCCTAAAAAATCAGGTGTTCCATGATGCCATAACATAAAAACATTGATAATCAGGTGGTTAACATCTTTTTTTCGACAAGATATTTTTGTGCGGAAGCCACCGAAACGACATGATCATCTGATAACGCTTTTTCATCTGTTTTAAATGAGCGGATTTCACTACGCAGATGCTAATTAAAAGATTTGTTGTCGTAGAGTTTCTCTTTAGCCTGGGTATAAAAATATTGCCTGCTTTGTCGGTAAAATAACGCCTGTCTTAACTTTATGACAAATTCTCTAAATTGACTGGGGAAGCTTCAGACGCAGCAGCGGATACATTTTAGCAGGGAGTTTAAAGTTAAAAATCTGGATTATCAGTTAGGGGCAAGTATGAAAAATGCATTGTTAATTACTATAGTTCTCTCTGCTATGTCAGGCTGTTTACATACTGCTCAGGCAGCCTTGACGGTAGATCGTTCACGTTTGATTTTTAATGAAGATGAAAAATCAATCAGCGTCAACGTGACCAACAGAAATACAAAAGATCCCTACCTGGCGCAGGGATGGATTGAAGACAGTAATGAGAAGAAAATTACTGGTTTGATGATGGTGCTTCCGCCGGTTCAGAGGGTCGAAGCCGGCGCGAAAACGCTGGTCAGAATTCAGGGTTTACCGGATATCAAGACGCTGCCAAAAGATCGGGAAAGCGTATTCTATTTTAATTTGCGTGAAATTCCGCCAAAGTCAGATAAGGCGAATACGTTAATACTTGCTATGCAAACCAGAATGAAAGTGTTTTATCGGCCAAAAGCCATTAAGGTTGATCGTATGGCGGATGTGGTTAAAGGAACAGAAACGCTGACGCTCAACAGACAGGGGGATAGCTATATCCTGACTAATCCAACGCCCTATCACTTTACCTTTGTCGAGGGACGAACATCACCAGATGCAAAAGGTATTGCGGGGTTTGAGCCTGTTATGGTTTCGCCGAAGGAAAACATTAAGCTACCCGTTTCGGCGGCTAAACTGGGTTCGGCGCCTGTACTGATGTTTGTGAATGACTATGGTAGTCAACGTGTGTTGTCGTTTACCTGCAGCGGCTCTGCTTGTAAAGTGTGTAAGGTATCCGTTCCTGATGATAAAGCCACCTCACAAAGTGCTGAACCGAAAAAAAAATCTTTTGAGTGAGGTGTTATATGAAGAAATTGTTGACTCATTTTTTATTTTTGTTTTTTATAACCAGCAGTTTGCCGGTTAGTGCCGTGAATGAAGGAGATACGACGACCTTAAACATTTCAGGGACGATCGTTGAAGGAAATTTGTGCACTATTAATCATGGAAATACAATACAGGTTAATTTTGGTGATGACGTCTTTATTGATCAGATTGACGGAAGTATTTATAAAAAAACAGTTATTCCCATTAACCTGGATTGTTCAGAAGCAACACCAGGAACGATTCAGTCCTTAACATTTAAAGCAAATGGTGTAGGTACAGGTTGCGATAAATATCTCTGCACGGATCATGATGGTTTAATGTTAAAACTCTATCGTGATACGAAAGAATTAAGCTTTGGAGAGGAAGTTAACTATGTGACCCTGTCTGATGGTACAGCCATGGGGATGGGGGGAGGTCTTGATTTTTATGCAGTCCCTATAAAAAAAGAGGGCGTAAAAATTAAATCAGGTCTTTTTTTAAGTGCAGCAACTATTGTTGTCGATATGAAATAGAATCAGAGACTTGGAAAAATGAAAACAACGTATTCATCATGGTTTTTTGATTTTTTTATCTTTTTCCCTCTACTGATCCTTTTTATCGTACCGACTCACGCATCACCCACATCGGTTATTTTTTCAGGCGTGTTACTGGAGTCACCACCTTGCGTCATTAATGACGGTAGCAGCGTAGTGGTTGATTTTGGTGATGAGTTAATGACGACGCATATTGATGGCGACCAATATCGAAAAAAAATAGAGTTTACGCTTGATTGTTCTTCAGCCATCAGTTCTAAACAAAGGATAAGAATTAGCGGTAATACCTCTGTCACGGGCTTTAATGGGGAGGTATTAGCCACACCAAAAGCTGGGTTAGGTATTGCAATTTATCATGACAATGTCCGCTATTCTCCAGGGGAATGGATAAATTTTAACGCTCCGACTATCCCCACTTTTTACGCTGTTCCACAGAAGCAGGATGACGTCAAACTTACTGGAGGAGAGTTTCATGTGACGGCTTCTCTGGTTATTGATTATCAGTAAATATAAACAGGATTTTCTCGGTGGTAACGTTAAAAGAAAAATGCAGCAGTCAACTTCTCGCTGAACAATACAACGCAAAAAAATGCGGCGTTAAGGAAATAGTGAAAATTTTTTTACTTTCTTCATGCATTGCTACGGGAAACGGTTTTGCCTCGGATGCTGAAAATCTTGAATTCAGAGGGACACTAATTGAACCGCCACCTTGTAATCTGAGTGCTGAAGGCACGATTAAGGTTAATTTTGGTGACAAAGTTGGCGTAAAAAAAGTGGCTTCTGGCGTTTATCGCCAGCCTATACCGATAAGTTTGCATTGTGAACAGGACAGCAGCCATTCGGCATGGCAACTCATGATATCTGTCAGCGGTAATCCAGCCAGCTTCGATACCGATAATGCCACGGTCGTCACGTCAGAGCGCGAGGCACTAGGGGTGAAACTGTATGCCAATGGAAAACCGTTCGAGCTGGATTCGCCCGTCAAGGTAAACGGAACGACATTGCCTGCTCTTGAAGCGGTTCTGGTTCAGAAAGAAGGTGAGACGCTCAATGAAGGGGCATTTACGGCTCATGCCACTCTGCGGGTAGCCTATGAATGATGGCCACCCTCTGGCAAGAGGCATGGCGCTGGCTATGCAATCAGCGCAGACAGGCGCCCGTCAATGCCGATATCTGGTAGCTGCGGTATCGTGCCAAAACACTGCTCCCCTTAATCAGGCACCTGGCAGAAGGCGGCGTATATCAACTCTCGCCTGTGCATACCGTACGCGGTGGACAATCTGGGCCGGCAGTTTGCTGAAGGCAGCCAAATAGATAGGTTACTGCCTAAATCTGATGAAGTAGGTGAAAGGGGATTGTCCCCCGTCCCCAACAGATGACGCATTGTACCCTGACCGCGCCGGTGAACGTTGCTGGACGACCGACGAAAGGGAACCGCGATGTAAACGTCGTCAAAACAGGAGTAGGAAGTGAAAAACAAAACCCTAATGGCAGCCGTGCTGCTTATCATCACTACGACCAGAGTTATGGCCATAACGTATCCATTTCCTATTGTCACCTCAGTGATATTTGACCACACCAACCTAATAAGCAAGCAGCACGTTTATCGCTTCCAGGTAGCTACAGCCTACGTGCACGACGACCGGATCGCGAACGACACCACTGTTGAGAAAGCACTGGAGATACTAACGGGATTACCCGTGACGGCACAGTTGATCACGGGGGAAACGCTCTTTAACTCTAACGACAAGTACGCTATGGCGATGTCTGGATGGCGGGACTACCATGCTACCAGTCGAGACCAACCCTTTATCGAGTTCATGCAAAACTGGACAAACGTGACTTTGGATAACCAAAATGGAACCAAGCCGTGGACAAGGACTGCTGACGGCGGAGTGCTGTGCGTGACTAACAGAGTGTGGACCGCGCCCCGGGCCACATTGTTTCGCTCGATGTATCAGAGCACATGGGGATTGGACACCTATGAGACCTGCGCAAAAGCGCCACCGACGACCGGGCGGTGCGACTTGATCTCTGAAACCATTGATTTCAACTATGGGGCTCTGAGTGCAGGCGAAGCGAATGGAGCAACACTGGAAAAACCTGTTCACGTACAATGCACCACCTCTACGAAATACAAACTGAATGTGCTTGGCGGGCCCAATATTTCATTAGACAACGGCATGACCGCCAACATAATGACAGACGGAATCGAAGCAGGGGAAACCCTGAATAATGCAGTAACAGGGGATAACACAGTCACTCTACGCGCAACGCTGCGTGGTACACCAGCGAAAACGGGGGCCTTCGCTGGCAGCGGGATAATGGTCGTTTCGTATCCTTGACCGGATGGCGTGTGTGCCCGCGGGACCCGGCTATAACGCAATCCTTAAAGTCTACCTGCAAGCCACTCGCATGAAACATCTGTCGGAAGAGTGGTAGAGCGGCCGACAAAGCCACATGATGATATTTGCGCATGCGGGTGGAGTGAAACGAATGCTCAAAACCCGCGGTTTTCCATACATAAACATGACACTTTAAGTTGGATCATCGTACCAACACAGATACCAATTTCTGCCCCACGGCTGGAGTATTGACAATCTGCACGCGCTTGACGTGGCTTAATGACATTAGAACCAAAAGATTAATAGAGGGTCTGCATGAAACTTTATGACGCTTTCTTACTCAACAGGGCATTAATAAGTTATGTACGAATGCCCCCACTTAACGAACGAGTTCCTCGCAGATTTCTACTGTCCACAATTTGAGCACTGAGTCGTTTACTATCCAACCTTAAAAGTTCTTTCAAAAAACATCACTAAAACTTATCATTAATAAGAATTTTCTTAGGATAAAGATGATATGAAAAAGGCAATCGCAGTCATTTTATTAGCATTCGCCCTCACTGGATGTGGAGAGCCTAAGATCGATGGTTCTTCAGAAGAGGCTTTTAAGACATCGCTTCAAAAAGTTCGAGACTCACTCGCGGAAGATAAACGCGCCGCGTTTAACGATGCGATTCAGGTTGTCGCCTTCAGCCAGGTCAGCATGAAAGAGCTGATGCAGGCGGGCAGCGGTGACGAAGGCGGACGTGCCCTGATTGATAAAAAGATTAAAGGCGCGCTGGCTGGCAAGACCGGTGAAGAAGTCATTGAGTATGCAGATAAGATCAAAAAAGAACGCACGGCCAACTAAGTTGAGCGCGTTTTTATCTCAGACCAGCCCGTTGCGTGAGGTCTGATTTAACGGTTGCTGCATGAAAGAGGCCTGTTTTACAGGCCTCTTTTTTTATGCCATTAATTCATGCCAGCCATAACGAAACGGTGGGGGCTTGTTCTTTACTGGCGCAGTGCCACAGGTACGCGAGTTACGCTGCAGGGGGGATTTTAATGGTGACGTTGCACTGGTTGAATGCATCGGGAAGCCTTGCTTCCTGTCGCGAAGGGATAGAAGCGAATATCGATCTTGCGATATCGCGCATAGCTACCCAGCTTACGCTGCCCGATATCGACGTTCTGGTGCAAAGAACGATGTTCGAGGTAATTAAGGAAATGGGCTTTTCAGGCAGAGCCTGGGGACCGCATCTGATGTCATTCTATCTTGATACTGACAGCCCAAATTTGCAGAGCAGCCTGGCGCGTTATGACCTGGCTCGGCAGTTCGCGCATGAGACGCACCATTGCCTGCGTATGGCGGGCACGGGATATGGTTTTAGTCTGGGTGAAGCGCTGGTTAGCGAGGGGCTTGCCGGGCACTTTGCCAGCATGACTTTTGGATCGCCGCCAGAAATATGGGAGTGCGCCGTTGGCAAGGAAAGATTAAAAAATCTGCCGCTCTCTGATGAGCTTCTCAGATCACAGTCATACAACCATGCTGAATGGTTTTTCGGGCAGGGCGATCACCCCCAATGGCTGGGATACAGTCTGGGCTGGCACCTGGTTGATGCGTGGTTACAAGCCGGTAGCCGAAGTCTGGATGAAAGGATTAATGTTGAGGCCGACGATGTATTGGCGTTTTTACCAACAGTAATCGATTAGCCGCTTTGCATAAAAACGATAAATATTCCCGTATGGATAAATAACGCAAACCTTCTTCTACTGGTTACCGTCATTACGATGTCTTGCGGCAAACAAGCGTTGCGTGATCCCACCACGTATTCTGATTAACTGAGAAACAGCTAACGTTAAAACCAGCGGCTGCTATTTCCGCGGTCAACGCTTCCAGCGGTTTCAAGGTGCGCCAGGGCGTGCCGTCTTTCAGTAACAGATGCTGGACGCGGTCATAACAGATATGATCACCCAGGTGTTTGGGCAAACCACACATGCTGCTGATAATTAAAGTCCCATCACGGGTTAATATACGGCGCACGGCTTTAAGGCAATCACTACGCTGTGTTCCCGTCAGGCAATGAAAGCAGCTGCCATCAAATATCACATCAAACTGAGCATCTTGATACCGGGAAAGATCACATACATCGCCCCGGTCAAAATGACCGACCAGACCCGCTTGACTGAAACGTTCTCGGGCCCAGCGGATGGCGACGTCTGAGATATCGACCCCGTAAACGACAAACGATTTGCTGGCAAAATAGTGGGAGGCCATGGCACCATTACCACAGCCAAGCTCAAGCAGGGTTCCACTGCCGGGAAGGCATGGCGTTTCTTCAAGCTGATGAAGCACCTCGTTTAGCTGCTGCCGAGCCCGCGTGAAGCCACTTCCTGTCCAGGCTTCATAGCCTCCATTTTTGAGGTGCTGATAGATATCGTCATAGCTTTCCACACTAACGCAACGCCTCCTGTCATTATCTTATGGCTGTTTTGACTCAGCCTGCCTGGGCGAATGAATTTAACATTTTGACCACTTCTCAAGCGCCTGACGCTAAAGTGCTTTACCCAGGTGAATCGCCCTGAGTACTGTTACTGCCTGTCTGTTCACTCACTCGCTATTATGATTCTGCTCACTGCTGCTTACTGGATAAGACGTATTCGGCCGCTCGTCGGCATTTTATTACTGATAAGTGCGGCCAGCCAGGCACAGTCAGGAGACCGGCGCGTGGTGACTCAGCCGCGCCTGCCGCCCGTCTGCCAGCGGCTAAGTGCTGGCTCTGATGTCAATGTGGCACAGCTGATTCAGCAGGCGCTGGATACCTGCCCAAAAGGTAGCATGGTGATGTTACAGCCTTCCAGCCAGGCCAGTGTGTTCTTTAGTGGACCGTTGCAGGTGCCCTCGGGCGTGAGTCTGGCGATAGGCAAAGGCGCGGTGCTAAAAGCGATTGCCGATCCACATTTATACGATAACGGGCACCAAACCTGTGGCGCACTGGATCGTCAGGGGAATGGATGCATGCCCTTTATTACCCTGAAGCATGCCAGAGACAGCGGTATTTACGGCCAGGGTATCATTGACGGTCAGGGCGGCACCCTGATGACGGGGCAATCTCAGACCTGGTGGCAACTGGCAGCCAGCGCCAAAAACAGTGAGGATAAACAAAATGCGCCTCGCCTGATTCAAATCGATGACAGCAGCGATATCACGCTTTATCAAATCACCTTGAAGAATGCGCCTAACTTTCACGTGGTGATCAATAACAGTCAGGGCGTTACTTTGTGGGGCATTACGATCGCTACGCCCGCCACGGCGCGCAATACCGATGGCGTAGATCCCATGGGGTCGACGGATGTTTCCCTGATTAACAGCGATATCAGCACGGGCGACGACAACGTGGCGATTAAGGCTGGCAATGCGCCGGCTGCGCATATTTCGGTACTGAACAACCATTTCGGTGCCGGGCACGGCATGTCAATTGGCAGCGAGATCAACCGTGGCGTCAGTGAAGTGCGGGTGGATGGACTGACGCTAACCGGCACAACCAATGGTCTGCGGATTAAAAGCGATCGCTCACGCGGCGGACGAGTAAGTGCCGTTCATTATCAAAACGTCTGCATGGATAACGTTGAAAACCCGATAGTCATGGATACGCATTACGATCCCCATGTTAGTGGTTCACTCATACCAACCTATCAGGACATCACGTTTGAGCATATTCGTGCGGGCAACGGAAAAATCACCTTGCTGGGCTACAGTGACGCCTTGCCGCTGGTCATCGCGTTAAAAGATGTCTTGATTGGCGCACGCGCCCAGGTAGAGCAGCAACATGCCGTTATCCACGGCGTATTTACGGGCACCAGCCAGAGCGGGTGCCCGTAAAACGTAGCGGTGATGGGACGAGGGGGTTAGCCCTTCGGCTTGACGATTTTTGCGGGTTTAGCGTTTTTTTCAGCCGTCATTACGTTCTCCGAGGCAGACTGATCGCTGTCTGCCGGTTCGCCATACAGATGGTTTGCTTTGTCGTTTGGCCAGGCTTCGATAGCTGAACAGCTGTAGGTGTAATTGCCCAGCGCAAGTTTATAGCGCAGCACGTTTTTATCGTCATAGGCCGCGCCCCAGATAACATCCAGTTCACTGTCGTGGGTTTCAATCATGTTTTTCGATAGTTGATCAAACCTGACGGGAACAAATCTGGCATAACTATTCGGAACGTTAAACGCCACGTTGGATATAAATAAATCCAAATTATTGTTTTGTTTGTTTTTTAATCCCAGCAACATCCTGCCATCGGTGTCTTTTGCCAGTTGCAGTTGGATGCTCTTGCCGCAAAGCTGATGTCCACTGGCAGGCAGATTACCCAACAAAGGTGCGCCTTTGGCGAGAGCACTGCCTGAAATCAAGCCTGTCACCATTAGTGTTAGTAACGCAGTCATAATGTGTTTCATAAGGTCCTGTATCTCAATAAAAATAATTATCAGATGGCACAGCCTGAATGCGTTAACGGTTAGTGGTTTTGATCTGTTACAGGAAAAGAAGCAAGGTGCGGTTATCGGCGGAATTTACCTGCAGGACGATGTATTTTGTCGCGGTTAATCTTATAGGCACGATAAATACCGCCGGGGGTAAAATCAGGAAGACGCCATCGGTCAACAGCGTGACTTCCTGATATATCATGTCAGAGCATGAGCTTAATCTGCTGTTCGAGTGTGATTTGATCCCTGGCGAACAGCCGGATACCTTCGGCCAGTTTTTCTACTGCCATGGCGTCTTGGTGATGCTGCCAGAGAAACTCAGCCTGCGTCATTGGGCTAGGGCGGGTTTCAGTGACGCAGCCAGGATGCAGTTGACGGATGAGTGGCTGCTGACTGGCAGTCAGTTCGTCCAATAGTGCGGGAGAAATGGTGAGTCGGTCGCATCCGGCCAGGGCCAGGACCTGTTCGAGGCGACGGAAGCTGGCCCCCATGACCACAGTCTGGTAGCCGTGCGTTTTATAATATTGATAAATCTGCTGCACAGATTTAACGCCAGGATCGTTCTCAGGCAGGTAATTCGTCTGGGGCTGATATTTCTGAAACCAGTCGTAAATGCGCCCCACAAAAGGGGAAATTAAGTACACGCCAGCTTCTGCGCAAGCTCGTGCCTGGGCAAAAGAAAACAGTAGCGTTAGGTTGCAGTTAATCCCGCTCTGCTCAAGTTCCTCGGCTGCACGAATCCCTTCCCAGGTCGCGGCCAGCTTAATCAGTATGCGTTCGGGCTTAATACCGTTCTTCTCATACATCTGAATCAGCTTGCGCGCTTTGGATACGCACATACCACGGTCCCACGCAAATCGCGCATCCACTTCAGTGGAAATACGTCCTGGTACGTAACGTAGCACTTCAGTGCCAATGTCCACCGCAACCTGATCGCAGGCATTAATCAATTGAGTTTCGGCGCTCCCACCCTGGCGGCGAGCCTTGCCAATCGCATCTGCTATTAATGGCTGATACTGTGGCAATTGGGCCGCTTTCAATATCAGTGAGGGATTCGTCGTGGCATCCTGTGGTGCGAATTTTTTTATAGACTCAATATCACCGGTGTCAGCGACGACGACGGTAAGGGCTTTCAGGGCATCTAGCTGATTCATAATTTGTTCCTTGTCGTGTATTCAGTCCTGAACATGCTGGTGTTCGTAGTAGTCGATTCGTTCTACCTTTGGCGCGGAGCTACCGCCTTCATATTCTGCGGCGAGCCAGGCTTGAATGATTTTTTTACCCAGCTCGGCACCAATGACCCGCGAACCCAACGTGATAATTTGGGCGTTATTGCTCTTCCTCGCTCGTTCGGCAGAAAAGGTATCGTGGCACTGGGCGGCCCGAATACCAGGCACTTTGTTTGCTACGATGCTCATGCCAATGCCCGTACCGCAAATTAAAATGCCGCGTTCGAATTCCCCCTGACGCACCGCTATAGCGACAGCATGAGCGACATCAGGATAAAGCGTGCAGTCGCCATGTTGATCGCTACTGTAATCCACCACCTTTATTCCTCGTTCATTTAAGTAATCCACAATGGCATCCCGAAATTCAAAAGCAGCATCGTCTGCGCCAATAGCAATTTTTTTCATGATGTGAACCCTTTATCTGTTAAGTGTTTTAATTTGTGAATTAATAAAAAATGACGTTGTCGCCAGCGTTTATTACAGCCGGTGTCGTGCCACGTAAATGTACGGTACCGGAAAGTTCAGCTAAATCTGCACTGTCAAAACTCAATGTAATATGGCCCAGTAGCTTAAAATTGTGTGTGGCGATGTCTCCTACCGCGGTAATAACATAAGCTGTATCGCTAATTTTAATTATCTGGCCAGGTGCAAGTTCTTTCTGGCATTCTGTTGCTTCATGAATAGCGCAATAACGGGCAAGCTCAGCGGGTACGGTATTTGAAAACAGGATGAGTTTGTTTTCCTGCAAAGACTCCGCGACAAAATCACCCACTGCCGTAATATGTAACGAACAAAAAGGCTGCATGTTATTTTGTCCCCTCGGTTTCGCTCACCGGCAGCGGGGCATTTTTACTGTCCGGGCCCTGAGCCAGAACCGTTTCCGGATAGCGTTTTTTTAAGCGCTTATCAAAAAAAGCGACCAGAACCGGCGCGGTAATCATGGTAATGATGCTCGCCGTTGCCAATTGAGCGGTTGCAGCGTCGACATAAACAAGCAGGGAGGGATCGGCCTGAGCAACCATTGCCGGCGTGAGTGCCGAGCTAGCAGCAGTTGTTCCCAGCGCTGCACCCAAGGCGGTTTTCTTTTTCAGGAACAAGTTATAAAGAAAATAGAAGATAAGTGCGGTCAGCGCCGAAATCATCCCCAGAAGAATACCCGACAAACCAGCAGTGAACACGGTATTCAGACTGGAGTTAGCCCCGATAGCAAAAGACATAATAATGATCACCAACGGCTGCGCCGAGGCGCAGAGTTGCTTAAAACGCTCGTCGATATTCCCCCACAGCATACCGATTAACAGCGGTATCAGCATGGAAAGCAGGGCGGAAAACGGGATATTTGCCAGCCCACTCACGCCCAGTACCATCATGGTAACAAACGGGCCGTCTTTGATACAAAACACCGAAATAGCACCGGCATCGCTGGGATCACCATAGTTGCTGCACAAAGCGATATACAGTGAGCTGTTGGAGCTGGTTAAGCAGGCGATAAGCGCTAAAGTAGAGATACCCAGGAATCCTTCTGGCCCAAACAGCGTACCGGCTGCCCAGACTGCCAGCGCACCAGCCAGACACTTCAAAAACAGCAGTACGCTGCCTTTGTATAGTGGCAGGCCTGCCTGCTTAATATTAATGGAGGTGCCGCAAATTAACAGAAAAATACCCATCATGGCGCTGGAACCAACTTTAAATAGCGCAGTGGTCGGGCCGCCAATATTTAATGCGTCAGGTGAAAAGGTATTAATAAGAATGGCAGAAATCAAGGGGATAATAATTAATCCACCCGGCACTTTATTCATTTTATCCAGGATATTAATATTCATAAGTGACTCGCACAGTTGAGTAGCGTTGGATTTATTAACGAGGTAATACCACTCTGACAATAATTACATCGTGTTATTTTATCTGCTGGCTTCTTTATAAATACGTTCTACAATGGTGCTGATGATATTTTCTGGGCCGGTGAGTCCACCTTTTCCAACACACGTCAGTCCAGCATAATCACCGCCGATAATCCGCACCATGTCGGTTTGTGGAATAACGTAGTCAATCATTTCGATACCGGTAGCCCCTAATTCTTTCAGGACGTTCACCATCGTATCGCCCCCGGTCATATATATACCTTTAATTGTCTCAGGTGCCTGATTAAGGACTTCCCGGACAATAGAACCTAAACCATGGTTAATATTTTGTGCTGCCTGACCATGTGACAGGCCAAAGCGCTGTTCTTCCTGTTTCAGGTCCAGTAACCGTCCGGTTAATGCTGATTCGAAGACAAACAGTGCATTGCGTTGTTCTGCCATGCACCTGCAGGCATATTGCACCACGCGATTCACCTCAATGTCTGCAGCATTTTCACGGTCCACTAACAGCTCCGCATCCACAGGAATATGGCAAACCCGCTTGTCGTTATCGATCAGGTGCTCAAGCTGCTTTTTCGTTACGGGGGTTGCACTTCCGGCGACGATCAGCACCGATCCGCGCTGTTGATCGACGGCTAAAGTATTCTGCTCATTAGCAGATGTTTCATGCATCAGACGGCGATGCCGGGCGAGTCGCTCAGTAAAGGGGCCCGGATCGACGGCCAGCACATTCCAGTTCAGCAAGACCACCGCTGCGGCAATTGCATCAACATCTTCCAGCGTAATTGCGTCTACTACGATAACTCGTAGTCCACGTTGTTGCTGGTCACGTAAATCCTGTTGAATCTGATTAACACCTTTCATGACCGACGCCAGGGCGATATGCCCTACCTGGTGATGCGTTTGTGCGGCTAACAGACCTGGAACCCAGGATTCGGTCACCGGTGTACGAACGTCGCGGGCGACATCGGTGCAGGACAGAGCGACTGAATCAATAACGGAATATCCGCCAACCAGAATACGTCGTGATTGCGGCATAGCTGGCACGACAATTGCCACCGTTTCATCGGGAAGTTGCTCCAGCATGGCGTCAATTTCAAAGCCAATGCCGCCACGTAGCGTGGTATCGATGCGTTTAGTAAAGTAGTGCGCACCTCGAGCCTGCAGTTGCTTCACCGCCGCACTGACCTGCAACTGTGCTTCGGCTTTGGGTAGAGGACGACTGTCGCTGCTGACCACCATGGCAGGGTAGTCGACTTCATTTCGTGCAAAGGAGTCGGTGTCAAAAAACGCAGCGGTTTTTAATCCACTGCGTGCCAGCAGCACGCCCACCGTTGTCGCGCCGGTAAGATCGTCGGCGACGATCCCTAGCTTGCCACCTTCACCCTGTGGCCAGACCATTTCGATGCAGGCTGGGGTTACGCCAGAGACATAGATCTCCTCATGGATAAACTCAGCCAGCGGTCCGCTTTTACCGGTAGGATGTAAATTAATCGTGGGAATACCGCGTTTTGGATAAAGCCCGCAACGTAAGGTCCCGCCACAGTCTATAACCATGACACCGATCTCATCCTCGGGTGGTTCACCATGCTTAAACACGTCAACGGCAGGCCAACCGGTTAGTTCGCACAGTCGCTCGACTACCGGGGGACACATGCCTCCGGTGATATAAGCAATTTTTTTATTCTGGCCTGATGGAATCGTTAGCGGGCCACCCCAGCCTTTACTGCCTTTACCGATTAACAGATGTTTTTCCATTTCTCTGTCCTCATTCTCTGCCTGCCTCCGCGTTTATTGATTTTTCATTTTCCAATAACGCGCGGAAACTAAAGTGGACTCAATCATGCTGACGGTGCCTGCTTTACCGGTGCCGGCAATATCAAAAGCAGTTCCGTGGTCCACAGAACTGCGCATGAAAGGCAGGCCAAAGGTAATAGTGATTGAACGTTCAAAGTCGAGCGTCTTACAGGCGATATGTCCCTGATCGTGATACAGCGAGAGAATGGCGTCGTAACGGCCTTGCTTACCCAGATGGAATACGGAATCTGCGGGTACAGGCCCGATGGCATTAATGCCGATTGCCTGCGCCGCCTGTACCGCCGGGATTAAGTTGTCCGCTTCTTCATGACCAAACAACCCATTATCAGAAGCATGGGGATTAAGTGCTGCGACCGCGATGCGCGGGTGTTGAATATTGAGTGCCGTGAATTCATGATGGATTTGTTGCACACAGGCCAGAACGCGTTCTTTATTGGCATAATCACAGGCTTCTTTCAGCGGCATATGACGGCTGACAAAAAAGACCCGCAGATTCTGGACGTGAAACATGGTCAGGCCATAATCCGACCGGGTTTCAACCTGATAAATCTCGGTGTGTCCGGGTAATTTGCATCCGGCCAGCTTGATGGCTTCTTTGTGAATCGGTGCTGTTGACACCACATCTATTTTGCCCGCCATGCCCAGATCTATCGATTTCATGACGTAGTCCAGTGACATCTGGCCAGCCAGTTGCTGTACCTTACCCCACTCAATGCTGTCGCAATCGTAGTCACCTGTTTCAAGTACATCCAACGTTCCCCAGCGGAACAGTGCATCATCCGGGCTGGAGATGGGATGAATGGCGAAGTCGCACCCCATTATTTTCATTGCGCGGGTGATAATCGGTACGGAACCAATCAAAAACGGTTTGCACTCCTCGTAGACGCCTTTGTCCATCATGGTGGCGACAGTTATTTCCGGGCCAATTCCGGCAGGATCACCAAGCGTAATAGCGACAACGGGTTTTTTCTCATGCGACATTAGTTACCTCTCATAGTGAATCATCGGTTTGTTCAAATGAACACGTAATAAACATATGAACAGAAACTTACCCGATGGAAAGGTGGTTATTAGTGATTTTTGTCACATTAAAGAGATGGTGAAATTATTTAATCAAAATTTGTGATCTAACATATGATCAGTTGATGAGAAAAAGAACAGTCTTGTGGGGAGAAGACATTTAACCTTCAACCCTATGGAGAATATCGATGAAGCCTGTTTGGTTAGGAACCAGCTGGAAAATGAACAAGTCGCTATCGCAGGCCAGATTGTGGTGTGAAACCCTTGCGGCGCAGCTCTCTGAGATCATGCATCCCTCACTCCAACCCTTTGTTATTCCGCCATTTACCGTCCTGCATGCAGTAAGTGATTTTATGCAGCACCATAAACTGCCCTGCCTGACAGGTGCGCAGAACATGCACGAAGCGGAAGAGGGTGCATGGACTGGAGAAATATCGGCTGCGATGCTCACTGAGGCGGGGGCTGATATGGTGGAACTGGGACATTCTGAACGCCGGGCTGCCTTTAATGAAACGGATGGGACTATTAATCTTAAGGTACAGCGCGCCTTGCAACATGGATTAAGGCCGCTTATCTGTATTGGCGATTCTGCAGATGAAAAGCGTTGGCAGGTTTCACGTGAAACAGTAGTACGCCAGATGAAAATTGCGCTACACAATCTTACCCCACAGCAGGCGCTAAGGACGTTGATAGCCTATGAACCGGTATGGGCGATAGGCGAGCATGGCACACCTGCAACGCCACAGCAGGCAGGTGAAATACATGAGATATTACGACTCACATTGTGTGAGTCTTTTGGTTATGACGTCGGGCAACGTGTTCCCCTGTTATACGGTGGTAGTGTTAATCTGGAAAATTCGGTGGCGCTTTTGCAGCAGCCGGAAATAGACGGGCTTTTTATTGGTCGCGCGGCTTGGGAAGCGGGTGGATATTGCAGCATTGTTCAGCGTGTAGTACAGGAATTTATTGTGAAGTCAAAGTAGTATTACAAACAAATAAGATATGGAAATAGCCCGTGATGACTGAACAAGACTCAGACTATGCAATGCTGACCGAAATAGCCGTTGCTTATTACGATCAGGAACTAACACAGGAAGAGATCGCCCGCCGGTTTGGCATCTCCAGGGTAAAAGTGGGTCGCTTGCTTAAAAAAGCCCGCCTGGAAGGAATTGTTGAGATTAATGTGAAGTATCATCCGGTATTTAGTTCCCAGATAGAACAGCAACTTATCTCACATTTTGCGATAAAACGGGCGCTGGTTGCGCTCGATCATCATGACGAAGATGAACAACGTCAGCAGGTCGCCGCGCTGGTGAGTAATTATCTGGCGGGCGTGCTAAAAAATGATATGACTGTAACGGTTGGGCAGGGCCGCAATGTCGCCGCTGTGGCTAATCATGTAGGCATCTTTCCTGAACGCCACTGCCGTTTTATTTGTGGCATTGGCGGCACCAAACGTGACAATCAGCTGATTGATGCTGACCACATCAGCCGAAATCTGGCGAGAAAATTCAATGGGTTCAGTGAAACGCTGTATGCACCTGCTTATGTAGAAACCCCTGCGCTGCGGACAGCATTTATGCAGAACCGACTGATTAAAGCCACGCTGGAGCAGGCAAGTAAAGCTGATGTCGCTTTGATTGGTTTGGGCGATATGAATGAAAACAGTTTTATGGTGCAGTTGGGCTGGTTTTCTCCGCAGGAAATTGCCAGTGCGCGCCAGCAGCAAGGTGTAGTGGGCGATCTTGCCGGTTACAGTTTCTTCAATATCCAGGGCAAACCGGTTGATACAGTAATGAATGATCGGGTTATTGGCCTGAGTCTTGAACAATTACGTGCTATTCCCTGCGTAATCGCTATCGCCTCAGAGAGTACCAAAGCAACCGCCATACTGGGTGCATTGCGTACTGGGGTTATTGATGTGCTGGCAACCAGCGCATCTAATGCGCGATCGGTTATAAACATGCTGAAAACGGTGTAGTTGACTGCCAGCCTGCTGTCTGAGGCAGCCTGGCAGCGATTCCAATTCTCCTCTGCCTTGGGATACACACAGTGCTGTCTTAACGGATAGCGGCATCGGTTTCAGACTGGATGTATTCAGGACAACATTTGGAAAGCGCAATGCCGACAATCAATGATGTTGCCCGGCTGGCCGGTGTTTCTACCGCTACGGTATCCCGGGTTATAAATCAGACGGCCTGGGTTGAACCTGTGACGCGTGAACGTGTGGAAAAAGCCATGCGTGAACTCAACTATCGACGCAATGCAGCGGCACTGGCACTGGCCAGACGCAGTGGCAAAATGCTGGGGTTATTAACGGGAAATCTGGCAGATCCCTTCTTTGCTCATCTTGCTAAAGGTGTTGAAGCTGTTGCGCGCAAGCATGATTACAAACTATTAGTTTGCAGTGGCGGACACGATGCCAGAAAAGAAAAAGCCGGTCTGGATTTTTTAATCAACCAGGGTTGTGAAGCGATGGTGGTGCATGCCAGCCAGCTAAGCGACGCAGAGTTGATTCGCTATAGCGCGCACTTTCCCGCATTAATAATACTTAATCGTTATATCGCCGCATTTTCGCATCGTTGTGTCTGGCTTGAAAACTACCAGGCTGCGCTAACCGCGACTCAGTATCTTCTTGACAAAGGACATCGCTTTATCGCGTGCGTGACCAGTGATATTCCTATTACGGATCGGCAGGAAAGGCTTAATGGCTATATTGATGCCATGAACAGGCAAGGCATCACACCTGAAAAAGAGTGGATCATCAGCGCGCCTTTTACAGAGAAAGGGGGAGAGCAGGCCGGATATCATTTGTTAAATAGCCACGTCCCGTTCACTGCTGTATTTACCTTCAATGATGTTATGGCTGCCGGTATTTTGCGGATATTGCATCAGGAAGGCTGGTTATTGCCGGGTCAGATGTCGGTGATGGGGTTTGACGATGTGGCACTTGCCCGATACTTATATCCGGCGCTGACCACGATGCATTATCCGATTGAATCAATGGCCCGCCGTGCAGCATTACTGGCTATTCGTTATAGCCAACAACTGACGGTCAAGCCGGTCATGAATGCCTTTACCGCCAGGCTGGTGCGCCGTCAGTCTGTTTGTGACTTATCCCTGAATTAAGCCTAAATATGTGATTTACATCTCGACTTTTAATCTCATGTAAGCGCTTACATGGGGTGCTTGCCGCCATCACGTTTATTTCGGCTTAACGTCTTTAATCTAAAGTCTCCTTTCTTATCTGGAGAGTTAATATGAACGTAACGCAACCCAGGAAGACGCTAACCTTTGGCCTGGCTTTAATTCCAATAGTGTCGATGCTCACATTACTGATTATTGGTTATGGCGTCATGGGATTAAGGATTGAACCTTTACTTCTTTTTTCTGCTGCAATCACTGCTGCTATAGCCTTATGGCAAGGTTACGGATGGGAAGACATTATCAACTCTGTCGTTGATAAGCTGGCTAAGGCGATGCCGGTTATTCTGATTTTAATCTGTGTAGGTGGATTAATAGGGACCTGGATGTTTAGCGGTACGATTCCTTATATGGTTTATTGGGGGCTGAAACTTATTAGCCCGCAATACATCCTTATTGCCGCATTTTTTCTGACCAGCGTGGTGTCGGTCTGCACCGGAACTTCATGGGGCTCAGCCGGAACGGTAGGAGTGGCACTTATGGGGGTAGCCGCTGGCCTGGATGTGTCTTTGGGCGCTGCTGCTGGCGCGGTGGTTTCAGGTGCCTATTTTGGCGATAAAATCTCTCCGCTATCTGATTCAACTAATTTTGCCGCCATCGTAGCGGAAACGACTTTATTTGAGCATATTCAGCATTTGCTCTGGACGACGATCCCTGCCTTTATTCTCGCTGCCATTGTTTACCTGATCGCTGGACACAGTGGCATAACGAGTGAAATCGCTACCCCGCAGCGGGTGGCGGATATTATTAATACGTTGGAGAACTATTATAGTTTCAATTTGTTGTTAATCATTCCTCCGATAGTGGTTTTATGGGGGGCAATTCGCAAGATGCCAGTTATCCCTTTAATGCTGAGCGCCTGTTTGCTGGCCGTTGTTCTCGGGGTGATATTCCAGGGATTTAGTCTCAAACAGGGACTGGATGCGTTCATGGGGGGCTTTGCGATGAACATGTTTTCAACTGACCATTCGCTTATCGTTGCTGATGTTCCCCGATTACTTGAGCGTGGGGGGATGTTGTCGATGATGTCTACTATTCTGCTGGTCTTTTGCGCCTTCTCCTTTGCCGGGGCGCTGACATTAACGGGGGCGTTAACGGTCATCATTACACGTTTGTTGACGGTGATTCATTCTGTTGGTCATTTAATTGCAGCCACCATTGCCACCACCATTTTGGTTACCGGGGCCACGAGTGATGGAAAATTGGCTTTACTGGTACCCGCTGAACTGTTCAAAGATGCCTACCGTAAAATGGCGTTGGATACTAAAAACCTGTCCAGAACCATCGAGGATGCTGGCACCGTAATAGAGCCTTTGCTGCCCTGGACATCTGCCGGCGTTTACATGGCGACCACCCTCGGGGTAAGTACGTTAGAGCTACTGCCTTGGGCTGTTCAGTGTTATTCCGCTCTCTTTTTCGCGCTGTTTTATGGTTTTACTGGGATAGGTATTGCCAGGCTGGCTGGTCCATCAACTGGCGATACTGAGGCAAAAAAGGAGAATAGTGATGCCATTTAACCAAATAATAAACCGGCGAAATACAGGTTCAGTGAAGTGGGACTTTGCCGCAAAACATCTTGGTGAAGACGCTGAAGAAATGCTTCCTATGTGGGTTTCAGATATGGATTTTGCTGCTCCGCCGCAGGTCATTAATGCGCTGGTGCAACGTTGCCAGCATGGTGTGTTTGGATACAGCGACCGTGATCAGACTTACTTTGACGCAATGCTTAACTGGTACGCAACCCGACACCATCTTCATCTGAAGCAGGAATGGATATGCACTACGGAAGGCGTGGTGCCTGGATTATCTCTACTGGTACAGATGCTCAGCAATGAACAAGATGGTGTGGTGGTTCAGGGGCCCTTTTATGGCTCGTTCGAGAAAATTATTAGTCTGAATCATCGTCAGTTACTGAATAACCCGTTAATCAAGACGGGAGAATCAGAATACCTCATGGATTTCGAGCACCTTGAGTCGCTGTTTAAACAGCATCGGCCACCTTTAATGATTCTGTGTAATCCGCATAATCCTACGGGACGCTGCTGGCGCAAAGCAGAGTTATGCCAGTTGCTGACGCTGTGTGAGGCTTACAACGTTATATTATTATCAGATGAAATCTGGGCGGATCTGGTGTTACCGGGCCACCAATTTACCTCAGTTTTACATCTTGGCGCTCGCTGGCATAGCCGGGTTATCTCGGCCACTTCTGCCAGTAAAACGTTTGGCCTTTCCTCGTTACGGCTCTCAAACTTTGTCATTCCCGATGCGCAGATACGTGACAGGTTTGCTGCGCGTCTCAACGCCCATGGCCTTGACGTGTTTAATGCCCTGGCATTGTGCGCCTCAACGGCGGCCTGGCAGTCAGGTGCTGACTGGCTTAATCAATTGCTTATCTGTATTGCCGCAAATCGCGCGTGGTTTGCCGAACAGGTGGCAGAGCATCTGCCCTGGGCAAGGGTTATGCCCGCTGAATCAACCTATCTGCTGTGGATTGACTGCAATGGGGCAGGACTGGATGACCAGCAGCTTAGAGCGGTAATGATGCATACCGCAAGGATTGCCCCCTCCATGGGCTACCAGTTTGGGCCGCAAGGTAAGGGATTCATCCGGTTAAATCTCGGCTGTCCACGAGATTATCTGCGGCTGGCGCTGGAAGGATTAAAGAAAATCCGGCTTTGACATCCCGTCAGGCCAGTGGTCATCATTAATCCGCTGGCCTCAACCTCGCCTCACCCAGACCGCCTAAAAAAATTGTCCTGCCGTTTCTTCCCGACCACCGGCGACTGGCGTAAAATCGGCGAACCAAAGTGGATTGTCTTGCAGAGTGGGCATTATGCTAATCAGCACGGAAACCGAACGGACGTATATCGCTGACAGCCGTCTCGCCTGCACCCTTGCCGCCGTGGCGGGCGCGTTAAACACCGCAGCATTTGAAATTGTGGGATTCTTTTCCGCCAATATGACCGGCAATGTCTCTTCGCTGTCCGATTTTCTGGCGAAGGCAAACCTCCACAGCGGCCTCTTTTTCCTGTTTATCCTTTGTATGTTCATTGTGGGGGCGCTCGTTTCCACAATGATTATCAATGCCGGGCGCAGACGCAAAATTCGCACGATTTACGCGGTGAATATCCTGATAGAGGGCATTGCGTTGGTGGCGCTGGGCGTGACTGAAGCCCGCTTCCCCATTGCCGCGTCAGGCGTCCTGCTTATCCTGAGCCTGAGTTTTTTAATGGGGCTTCAAAATGCGGTCGTCACGCGCATCTCCAATGCGCGCGTCAGAACTACGCACGTATCCGGCACCTCCACAGATATCGGTATCGAACTCGCCATGCTGTTCGATGTGCTACGGCGCAAAGAATCCCCCAAAGATGCGCCGCTCTATCTGGAGCGCCTGCGTCTGCATACCTATACCATTCTTGCTTTTCTGGCGGGCGGTGTGGCGGGCATCTGGCTCTGGCATGCGCTGAACTACTATTTTCTGGTGCTGATCGGTCTGGGGCTGATGGGCCTGGCGCTGGCCGCCATGCTCAAGCCTCAGCCTGCTGATGTGGCCCGTTAAGGATGCCGGTGTTCGGGAGCCAGCACCTTAAGCGCATTATTGATAAGGCGAAAGTGGGCAGGCGTTTGCCCAATAATCTCGCCATCGGCATTAATAGAGTGCGGACGGCGTGTATGCAGCGTCAGTGCCGTGGTGCTAAAGGCGCGAACGTTACGCCAGCGGCCATGTGTCCCGCGACGCAGAGCGGGGAACAGCGCCAGCAAATGCCAGCTTCTTTTCAGTTCAAGGCTGTAAACATCCAGTAGCCCGTCATCCGGTGCCGCGCTTTGCTCAACGGTCATGCCGCCGCCATAGAAACGGCCGTTGCCAACTGAAACCTGCACGGTTTTGATCGCGATAGCCTCTCCCTCATGATGTAAGGTCGCCCTAAAGGGCCGGCTTTGCCGCAGAATACGCAGTGCGGCAAAGGCATAGCCCAGAACGCCCCAACGCTTTTTGGCCTGGGCGGTGAGATTGCGCGCCAGCTCCGCCGAGAAACCAATGCTGGATACGTTCAGGAACAGGTGATCGTTTACCTCGCCCAGGTCAACAAAACGGGTATGTCCCTGGCTAATGATGCTGACAGCCTGCTCCAGTTGAGGCGGAATCCCGAGCGTACGGGCAAAATCGTTGGCGGTGCCCAGGGGTAAAATGCCCAGAGGTAAACCGGTTTGCAACAGGCCTGAAGCTGCGGCATTTAATGTGCCGTCGCCCCCGCCGACGATCACCAGCTCAACACGATGGGCATACGCGATGATAAGCTCGGTGTAGCTGCGGCTGTCGTCAGGATCGGGTTGCAGCAGGGTAAAACCGGATTGCTGCAGCAACTGCGTGGCGCGCGTGGCATCAATACGACCTTTACGTGAGCGTTGGTTGATCAAAAGTAACGCTGTCTTTACCCTTTGCGACATGCTTCGTCCATTTTTTGATGAAGTAATAATGATGAAGTAACCAGAAAGTAAACATGCGGGATTATCCGTTACAACCTTGCTTGCGCTACTTTACGTAAGTGCAGGACTGCAGGGGGAACCTGACAAACTGGGTCGAGGTTGTCTACACTGCCAGAAACGGCACGACTCATGGGAGCAACGATGACAGAACAACAATTTAGAAGCCTGTTGGCAGAAAAAGGCTTTGCAGAGCCGGTGATGGTAGAGCGGGGGGCAAACAGCGAACTGGATCACCATGAGCACCCGTTTGAGGCAATGGCACTGATCCTGAGTGGTGATATCACCCTGTACACAGAAAATCAGGCTGCCACCTATCGGGAAGGCGATATCTTTCATCTGCAGGCAGGGCAGCCGCACCGCGAGACGTTTGGTGATCGGGGCGTTCGCTATCTGTCAGGCAGAAAAAGCTGATCCGGTCGATGAGCCTGTGATGAAAACTTTCGACGCGCTTTTTCAGCGATTAGCCCAATCCCCTTTCCGTCAGCGCTTCCGTCTGGGGCGGAATGAATATGATTACTGCCTGACAAAGGGCGAAGCCGATGTTGCGGCGCATGCGGCTGCGTTTGTTCAGCAACGGCTCTCTGCCATGGCTCCCCAGAACGACGGCAAGCAAACGCCGATGCGCGGGCATCCGGTTTTTATCGCTCAGCATGCCACGGCGACCTGCTGCCGTGGCTGTCTGGCGAAATGGCACGGTATTGCCCAGCATCAGGCGCTGGACGATAAACAACAGGCTTATGTGGTGGCGGTGATCATGCACTGGATACACAGGGCAATGACGCAACCTGCTCCGGCACCGCGTGCGCGCAAAACCAGGGCAAACACAACATCGTGTTTGCCGGACAGCCCGCAACTGGATTTGTGGTAGAAAAAGATTATGTGGCTGATGGACTTTTAACCAGTCAGGTTAGCCATATTTCATTTCAGGTCTATTCTTAAATCGTTCTTTGGTCTCCTGTGCCAGGATAATCACGTAAGACGACAAATTTCACACAAGAGGGAATTACGATGAAGAAAGCAATTATTGCACTGTCTGCTGTTTTACTGGCCTCGCCAGTTTTCGCTGCTACCACAACGGATGAAACTGTCGCTGAAGCGCATAAAGGCGCAGATACCGCGAAAGAAAAACTGCATCAGACCGAGCACAAAGGCGAAGAGCTGAAGCTGAAATCTGAGCACGCTGCGGAAGGTAAGAGTAACTCGACCTCCAGCAAAATCTCTGAAAGCACCCAGAAAGGCTGGCACAAAACGAAAGAAGGCACCGAGAAAGGCTGGGATAAAACCAAGCAGGGTGCTGAAGACCTGAAAAATAAAGCGACTAACTAAGCCGCTTTACTATGAAAAAACCCACCGTTGGTGGGTTTTTTTTATGACCTGTTTTTATTCTGGCTGGGCCGGCAGCGTTTTCGGCTCTGATGACCTGGCCTTTGCGGCTTCCGTTTTAGCACTTGATGACTCAGCCTTCGCGGTTTCTGCATCTGCCGCGTCCTGTTGTGCGGTATCAGACTGTTTTTTCCCTTCTTCGATAAACTCTTCATCGATCTCTTCGATGTTTTCACGGTTATCGCGTCCGGACAGCAAATTCCAGCAGGCAATAAACAGGGCGGCAATCACCGGACCAATCACAAAGCCATTGATCCCATAGATTTCCATGCCGCCCAGCGTCGTAATCAAAATCATGTAGTCGGGCATTTTGGTGTCTTTGCCCACCAGCAACGGGCGCAGGATGTTATCCACCAGACCGACAATCACCACAAAGAAGCCGACGAGGAACAAGCCTTTCCACAGTGCACCGGTGGCGAAGAAGAAGATCGTGGCCGGCACCCAGATGATGGCGGAACCAACGGCAGGAACCAGTGACAGGAAGCCCATCAATGCACCCCACAGCAGACTGCCGTCAATGCCGGTAAACCAGAAGGCCAGACCGCCCAGAATCCCCTGTACCACGCCAACGACTACCGTGCCTTTGACGGTTGCACGCGATACGGCGGCAAACTTCATAAACAGATGATGTTTAACGTAGGTGGACAGCGGTAGCGCTTCCAGAATCAGATGCACCAGATAGGAACCATCCTTCAGCAGGAAGAACAGCAGGTAAAGCATGATACCGAAGCCAACGGTAAAGCTGAACGTGCCTTTACCGATGATAAACGCGCTGCCCGCCAGGTACTGACCACCTTTAAGGGCAAATGCCGACAGCTTTTGCTGAATCTGCGTGGCATTGTCCAGGTTATTTTCAGCCAGGTAGTGTTTGGCCCAGCCCGGTAAATGCTGTAACAGATCGGCGAAGACGACAGGAAACTGGGCGGAGTTGGTCTGCAGTTTGTGATAAACCGTGTTCACCTCCACCACCATCGATGAGGCGATGATCGCTAACGGGGTAAAGACGATGAGGCAGATGCAAAACAGCGTCAGCAGCGCGGCAATACCGTTACGATCGCCCAGCTTGCCACGCAAAAACGTTTTAAGCGGATGGAAAATCACAGCCAGCACCGCTGCCCACAAAATGGCAGAGAAGTAGGGCGATAGTACCTCGAAAAAGGCAACGGTAGTCATTGCCAAAATCAGAAGGAAAAACCCGACAGTAAGTCCTTTAAAGCGCATTGGATAACCTCATGTAAACATCCCTTGATAAGCACGCATGCCGATGCGGGCATTCGCAACCCGAGAGTGTATGAATGTTGCATCGGTAATCAACGATCAATTCTGTTTTTAATCATCGCCAGACGGCATTTCTGCGGCAAAGCGCCCGATGCCATAAGTAGGCCCTTTAATACCACAGTCAGGTAATACCTTGTTATCTGTTGATAACATCTGCCCGTCCTACCTTAGCGTAGCGGGTTCGGCCGTTTTTGCCGCCAACGATCGGCGGTTTATTTGGGGAATAAAGTAAACCCAGAGTAAACCCCTGGCGGAACGGCTGAAATAAAACTGTCATACGGCAATGCTAGCGTGAAATCCGGCAAGATCAGAGATAATCAGAGACCAAAGGAATAATAATGAAAATGAAATTCACCCTGATTGCGGTAGCACTGCTGGTGGCTCAACAGGCACAGGCAATGACGTTGTCCGAGGCCAGTGCACTGGCGAATCAAACGTCACAGGGATCGTCCAGTCCGGCATTTAACGCACTTGAATTACAGGCGCTGACCGCAGAGCGGGCGGCGATACAAAAGGGCGCGCCAGCGCTCAGTCGCGATCAGCTTAAGCAGGCTAAGCAGAGTGACAGCATTGCCGACTATCAGTGGCTAAAAGCCAGTGGTTATGATTTCCAGAGTGATGCGTTGCAGAAGGCGGGCATTGCGCTGTTGTCAGTATTCAGCACGCTGCCGGATAAGGTTCTGGAGGCCAATCGGGCCACGGTCACATCAATTAACCTCAATGCAACCCAGGGCGAACGCCATCAGGCGCTGGCAGACGCAGAAGGAATCAGCTACCTCTATTTTCTTGCCGACGCATTGGGACCTCGTTTAGGTAAAGCCTTTCTGGCGGCCTATGATAAAGGCGAGATTAACAAGGCGGCGGCCCTGATCAAAGCCAGTGAAGTCAGCACCGGTGCGGCGAAAAAACACTTTAACTATCCGCGTCCTTTCCTGCACACAGGCAATACGATTCATCTGGTGCCGGATGATACGGTGATCAAAGACAATCATCCCTATACGGCCGATGGCGGTTCGTTCCCCAGCGGACACACCAATACGGGTTATACCGATGCGTTGTTGTTAGCCGAGATGGTCCCGGAGCGGTTTGAAGCCTTACTCCAGCGCGGCGCACGCTACGGCTATTCGCGACTGGTTCTGGGTGTGCACTATCCGCTCGATGTAATGGGTTCACGCATGGTGGCACAATATAACGTTGCACATTATCTGAACGATGCCGCTTATCGCGCGTTATTCAATGATGCCCGCCAGCAACTGCGCAGCGCGCTGGAAAAAGAGTGTGGAACAACCTTAGCGGCGTGCGCAAAACCCGCCGGTCGTGATGATCCCTACGGCACAGGCAGCATGAAGCCGTTTTATCGCTTCACGATGAGCTATAACCTGCCGAAGCTGGCAGACAACAAAGCCAGATTCACGGTGCCGGATGGCGCAGAAGTATTGCTGGAAACGGCCTTGCCGCAGCTGTCAGTAAAGCAGCGACGTGAGCTGATGGTGAAAAGTGCATTATCCGCCGGTTATCCACTGGGTGGACCGGGGGCGGACCAGGCGTTCTGGCAGCGACTGGATCTGGACGCGGCCTATGCACAGGCTAAGTCACACTGATAAAAAAAACGGGCGGGACATCTCGCCCGTCTCGCTGACAGCGTCGCCTGGGTTGGCATCATGCCAGGCACCAGAATTGTGATGGTCGCGGGCCTGATTGCCATTTCTGCTATTTTCTATTCGCTCCTCAAGGCCTGATCGTCGAGGCTTCCGGCGCGCCGTCCTGTCTTTAGCCGAGGCGGCCTCAAGCTGAGGCGAGGGCTCAGACGTATTCATTAAACAAAGGTTTATATTTGTTACGAATTAGCATGTTAAAGTTAACGAGAATAATTCTTATTTCTTAACAGGGTTAACAAACATGAAATTCGGTATTTTTGCAGCAACGTTGCTGGCGTCAGCGGTTTGCTCGGCGACCACCTATCCTCTGACCGTCACGGATGTGGATGGGCAGACTATTACGCTGCAGAAAGAGCCTCAGCACATCATTTTACAGGATGGGCGAGATATCATGGCACTGGCGCTGCTGGACCGTAACGATCCTTTTAAACGTGTTGTGGCATGGAACAACCTGCCCAAAAAACAGGACACGCAAACCTGGGCGCTTCTGAAGAAAACCTGGCCACAGGCTGAAAACATTGTGGATATGGGGTTCAACGACCAGGGGCAGGTAAATCTTGAAAGCGTGCTGGCTAAGAAGCCGGACATGATGATTGCGCAGTTACGTGCTAAACCTGCTCTTATGCAGTCTGGTGTTCTGACCACGCTCAAAAGCCTGAATATCCCGGTCGTGTTTGTTGACTACGAACTGCATCCTAAAGAAAACACCGTGCCCGGGATTACCCTGCTGGGTAAAGTGCTGAACCGTGAAGCCGAGGCGAAGGCTTACACCGATTTTTATCAGCAGCACTGGCAGAACCTGCAGAAGGGCATTGACCAGGTAAAAACCAAACCCACCGTTTTTATTGAGCCGATAGCCGGTAACAGCGACAGTTGCTGCTTTACCCATAGCCACAGCGGTTGGGGTGGACTGGTTGAAGCGGTAGGCGGCAAAAATATCGGATCAGCGTTGCTGCCGGGTAACGCTGGCTTTGTTTCCCTGGAAAAAATCATCGCCATGAAACCGGATGTTTACATCATGACCGGCTCAAAACGTCCAAACAGCAATGTGCTGCCATTTGGTTACGGGGCGGACAGGAAAGACGTGGCGGCAACCTTTACGACTTTATTAAAGCGCACCGGCTTGTCGCAAATAGAGCCGGTCAAACAGGGACGCACGTACGGTATTTATCACCACTTTTATAACCATCCTTACAACATTATCGGGATGGAGATTCTGGCCAAAGACCTCTACCCAAAACAGTTTAGTCAGCTCGATCCGGTTGCGGATTACCATCAGATCATCCGGCAGTTTACAAAATTACCGGACGCGCCTGTGCTGTTGAGTTACCCGTAATTCTCATCAAGGTCAGGCGCGAATGACGCCTGACCTTGATGGCGCAGACCACGGTATTAACCGCTTTAGCTTGTCTGTCAGTCATCTGCACTGGGTTATTTTTCTTAACGATAAAGCGCCTTGTTAAAAATAAGCGTGCCATTTTTCATCGAACTGTCACTAACGCAGCGTTATTATTTCATCGCGACACTGGTGATGTGGTGTTGTCTGCTTTGCTTTTCCCTGATGCATATTAAGGGGTATTTTCCAGTTAACTGGTTTTAAAGACGACTTCCCGATCTGCGGATCGGGGCTTTATTTTTTATTGGTTTTTATGTCACGCCTGCCCTGATTTCCTTAATACCCGCAGTCTGTTATGTCATCTGTACTGTATCTCTGTTTCACGCGGTTTACTGTATGCCTGCCGAAAGGATGAAGACCAGACCGCGCTGGTTTACTGGCGCTGACTTTTAAGAGTTTTGGTGATTCTTATTTTTTGCTGCCGCGACAATAGTAGTGGCAACGGTGCGTAAGCGCCGTTACCACTGGAGGCAGTACCATGAAAAAAATAAAATCTGGTTTGATTATCGCCCTTTTAGCATACAGCACGATGTACAGCAGTTCCGCTCTGGCACAAGGGCCAGGTGGCCCAGGTGGACCCGACGGGCCGTGGCATCACCATGGTCGCGGTCCCGACGGCGACGGCCCGCCCGGCCTCGATCGCGATGGGCCTCCCGGCCGTCGGCCAGGCCCTGGCGGACCGCCACCGCCACCGCCCGATGTGCGCCGTGATTATCACCCGGATCGTTTTGCCTGGCGTGGTCATGAGTTCCGCCGTGGCGGCCCGGCTCCACGGGAATATTGTGGCGAGGATTACCGTATTGACGACTGGCGTGAGCGCGGCCTGAGAGAACCGCCTCCAGGCCAGCACTGGGCCGACATTGACGGTAACTATGTGCTGATTGCCGCCGCAACCGGCATTATTACCTCACTGATACTGAATAACGCCTTTCAGTAGAGACACAGGGATGGCATCGGCCATCCCTTTTTTTTGTGCACCCTGTTGCCCGTTACCAGGCTATTCTGACAGTAAATTTTGAACGTTCACCGGCTAAGGAGTTCTGATGACCACGGTTAAGATGGTGGCTGTTGATATGGATGGCACATTTCTGGATGACAAAAAACAGTACAACCGCTCGCGTTTCCTCGCCTGTTACCACCAGCTCACTCAGCGAAATATCAAGTTTGTCGTTGCCAGTGGTAACCAGTATCACCAACTCCGATCGTTTTTTCCTGAAATCGCCAGCGAGATCGCCTTTGTGGCAGAAAACGGCGCATTAATTATCGATCGTGATGAGGAGCTGTTCTGTGGCGCGTTTACGCGTGATGACATAGATGCGGTGCTGGATACGTTAAAGAATGGTCACTATCCCGACCTGCGCTATCTGCTTTGCGGGCGTGACAGCGCCTATTATTTTGAAGGAATGGATGAGAAGTGGCTGGTCAAGATGCGACATTATTGCCATCGCCTCCGACCCATTCGTTCTCTTGATGAGGTTGCCGGGGACAAGATACTTAAGTTTGCGCTTAATCTGTCAGACGATTATGTGGAACCCCTGATGGCAGATATTCAGCGCCTGCATCAAGGCGCGGCGGCGGCCACTTCCAGCGGTCACGGTTCGGTAGATTTAATCGTTCCCGGTCAGCACAAAGCAAACGGCCTGAACCTGCTGGCGCAGCGCTGGGGCATTTCTCACGATCGGGTACTGGCATTCGGTGACGGCGGCAACGATCTGGAGATGCTGGAGCAGTCCGGCTTCAGTTTCGCTATGAGCAATGCCCCGCAGCGGGTAAAAGAGACCGCGCGTTTCCGGGCACCTGCCAACAATGATGAAGGTGTGTTACAGGTCATTGAGCAGATGCTGGCAGGCGAACCGCCCTTTACGCCGGCATAGTGACGGGCACCAGGCTACAAATGCCGAGAGTCAACTATGCGGGCGGTGGATAAGCCTGCACAAGGACTATGCGCTAACCGGCCAGGCACGAACCATCATGTCGCGCATTTCATCTTTGCTGTAACTCACCAGGCTGTTTTTACTGTTAGCCCGGGCCAGAACCCAGTCGATGTCAGACGGGCTGAGCGCTGGACCGTCCTGCCAGAAAGCCGTAATGGCTGAGCGCTGTAGCCAGGCTTTCAGGTAGTGCGCCGGAGAATCGGTGTGCGCGTCAAAAAGCTGTTGATGCATGTCGGCCATCAACTGACACTGTTGCGGGTGCTGACTGTCTGCCAGATGATCCAGAAACGTAAAGAGCAGTCTTCCGCATACTTCACCGTGGTGGAAGGGCTTAATCGCGCCCAGTTCGCCCGCAATCCCGTGAATGACGCCCAGCCCCGCGCTGCTCAGGCTGATCCCGCCCAGCCAGGACGCCATCATCATCGCTTCACGCGCGCGATCGCCAGCCTCATCTTGCTGGTTTTGCGCAGGCCAGCCCTGAATGAACTGACGCAATCCGGTGAGGGCTAACTGGCGGGTGAAGAGGTTGCCCTTGTTGGACAGATAGGCTTCGAACAGGTGGGTAAATGCGTCGATTCCGCAGGTAGCCAGCACCTTATCGGGGGCGCCTTTCAGCAAGTCGGGATCGAGGATGGCGACCTGTGGCACAAATACCGGATGACGCAGCGACGCTTTGATCTGAATATCCCGCTGATCCGTAACAACGGCGTTTTGCGTAACTTCACTGCCGGTGCCCGCCGTGGTAGGGACCGCAATCAGGGGCAATGTGATGGCACTGACCGCCGTATCTCCGACCTTTTCCAGATAGCGTGCTGTCGGTAACGGATGCTGAATCATGGCGCTAAAAGCCTTAGCGGCATCCAGAACGCTGCCGCCGCCCACCGCCACGACTCTGTCAACATGACCACGCCAGCGCGCGACCCAGGCATCAATATCGCCGGGTGAGGCTTCGTTATTCACAATCTCATAACCGACAATATGATCGTTGAGCGTGGATTTGAGCCGGGCGTAAGCTTCGCCCTGTAAAAATGAACGACCGCAAAAGAGCAGGGTAGCCTGGGGTTGGGCAGCCAGCAGGGGAATCAGCTTATTGAGGCTTCCCCGGCCAAAAAAGGTTTGTTGATTGCTGTACAGCTCACTCAGATTCTCACTCACCAGCGCATCCTTTTATATCTTCGCTAAAATCTGAGTGTAACCAAAAGCCGGCGATCGGCCCCGCGAAACTTTGTTATTCCGCAGGGAGGAAAAGTTGATCGCCTTCGCAAAACGCAAATTCATCCACGGTGGGGTGATGCTTTAACCAGGATGTTACCCTTAACATGTTATCGGTAACAGGGGTTGTCAAAATGTTACGACTCTTGCAGAACCCCGGTTTTACATGTCCTCAGGGACCACGATAACAAAGCGGCACTGAAACTATTCAGGGCATCAGGTGGAGAAAAATTATGCCATTACTCTATGTGGCGATTGGCGTGGCATTACTGTTACTGCTGATGATTCGCTTTAAACTCAATGGCTTTATCGCGCTGATTTTAGTCGCCCTGGCAGTTGGCGTCATGCAGGGCATGCCGGTCAACAAAGTGATTCTTTCGATTAAAAATGGCGTCGGTGGGACGCTGGGCGGCCTGGCGCTGATTATGGGTTTTGGCGCAATGCTCGGTAAATTACTGGCCGACTGCGGTGGCGCGCAACGTATCGCGACCACGCTGATCGACAAGTTCGGCACAAGGCACATCCAATGGGCACTGGTGCTGACCGGATTTATTGTGGGTTTTGCTCTGTTCTATGAAGTGGGCTTTGTCTTGATGCTGCCGCTGGTCTTCAGCGTTGCCGCATCGGCACGCGTACCGCTGCTGTTTGTCGGCGTCCCTATGGCGGCGGCATTGTCCGTGACCCATGGTTTTCTCCCGCCTCATCCCGGCCCCACGGCGATTGCCACACTGTTTAATGCCGATATGGGCAAAACACTGCTGTTTGGAACCTTACTGGGCATCCCAACGGTGATTCTCGCCGGGCCAGTTTATGCACGTTTCCTGAAAGGGATTGATAAACCTATTCCAGAAGGGCTTTATAACCCCAAAACGTTTAGCGAAGCGGAAATGCCCAGCTTTGGCGTCAGCGTCTGGACATCCCTTGTTCCCGTCGTCCTGATGGCGCTGCGTGCGGTAGCCGAAATGGTGCTGCCCAAAGGCCATGCGTTGTTGCCTTATGCCGAGTTCTTTGGCGATCCCATTATGGCGACGCTGATTGCCGTGCTGATTGCGATTTTCACTTTTGGTCTGAACCGTGGACGCAGCATGGAACAGGTGATGGATACGCTAAGCGACTCCATCAAAATTATCGCGATGATGCTGCTGATTATCGGTGGCGGCGGTGCCTTCAAGCAGGTTCTGGTGGACAGCGGCGTGGATAAATACATTGCCAATATGATGCATGCCACCAATCTGTCGCCGCTGTTTATGGCCTGGTCTATTGCTGCCGTGCTGCGCATTGCCCTGGGTTCTGCAACCGTGGCGGCGATTACCGCAGGGGGGATTGTGGCTCCGTTAATTGCAACCAGCGGGGCGAGCCCGGAGTTAATGGTGATCGCTGTGGGTTCTGGCAGCGTGATTTTTTCACACGTTAATGACCCCGGTTTCTGGTTGTTTAAAGAGTATTTTAACCTGACGATTGGCGAAACTATTCGGTCATGGTCGGCACTGGAAACCATTATTTCGGTATGTGGTTTGGTGGGATGCTTACTGCTTTCCTACGTGGTGTAAGGTGCCTGCATAAAGCAGTAGGGCCGCGCAGGACCGGCGGCCCGTACTGTTAATCTGAATCTTCAAATCCCGCTTTTACCATCTGTTCTCGCAATGCGCGGGCAATTTCACGGTTACCGCCGGTCACCGGATAAATCACGTTATTAACGACATCGTCAAGATAGTGCACCGCAAACTCCTGTCGGGTAAGTTGCGTGCCGCCTTCATCATTGATGGCGAAAAAACCTTTGATTTGATCACCGCTGTATTTTGCCTTGAGGCTATAGCGGCCCATACTGGTATTTATGCTACTCATAAGGTCTCTCCCTGCTTTGCATTTTTAGTGTCAAAACCGACGAGTTGTCCTGTCCGCATAAATTTTAGCCAGGATTAATCCGCAAAACGAAGCGGCAAGGCAGGTAAAAACCTGCTATGCGATGCTTCTCACAGAAAATAACTATTAAAGCTGAATGTTGCTTCGATGGATGAGATCGCAATAAGCAAAAAGCACAGCCTCAAATCTTGCCTATACTGTTATGGGAATGTTTTTTTAGGTAAGGGAGAGGAAATGAAAATAATTCTGTGGATTATCGCCATTATTTTTATCGTGGGACTACTGACCCTGACAGGGGTATTTAAACTGATTTTCTGATTCTATGGGCACCTCAACGGTGCCCAAATCCTTTCTGACCACCTTTGTCGCATCAAGCCGCGCTATTTATCCTCTTCCCTGTAAGCCTGTAAGCCTGTAAGCCTGTAAGTTCTACCTTCATCGCTATCTCTCTGGCGTCTTTGCCCGTCACGCTGGTCTAGGCAGGTTTGTCCCTGATGCAATAATTTACATCCCAAACTATTAATTATTTCTTTATTAATCGAGTGATTAAACGGCGTTTATTCGTGCGCCGATTGCGCCCGTTTTTTGTTTTTTAGCGGGCACAGCGCGCAACTGGTGGCGTTTAATAAAGGCAGGATAATCACCTCATTTAGCGAGAATATGGCAAGTGCTGGTTGTTTGGCTCTGGTTCATCTTCCCTGTTTTAAAATCCCTCACGCTTTAGCTCGTTAAGCATAACGACATGCCGAACAGACTCCAGAAGGGTTTCGCTCTCTCTGCTGCAGGCGGGTTTTTACGTTGTTGTTTTCAGTATGGAACGCTGGATTTAGCCAATACAATAAAGGTAATACCGAAGTGAACAGGTCTTTTATCGCACGCTTATCAGCGCCCTTACTGGCGTTATTTTTTTCATTTTCTCTCCAGGCGGCCATGCTCACCCAGCAGATAAAATCGGGCTGGGACACTTTCACTGATAATGTCCAGCAAACCTGGCAACAGCCTGACTCCATTGATGTTTATGTGCCCGCCATCACCTGGCATAACCGCTGGACGTATGATGATGAGCATATCCACAGATATAACGAACGTCCCTGGGGAGCGGGTGGTGGGGTTTCACGTTACGATGAGAAAGGTAACTGGCACGGCCTTTACCTGATGGCGTTTAAAGATTCCTTTAACAAGTGGGAACCCTTTGGCGGCTATGGCTGGGAAGCAACCTGGCGGCCACTGTCGGATCAGAATTTTCACTATGGTTTGGGCTTTACCGCTGGCATCACGGCGAGGAATAACTGGGGATACTATCCTGTGCCGGCATTATTGCCGTTAGCATCAGTAGGTTATGGGCCGGTTAATTTTCAAATGACTTATATTCCAGGCACTTACAACAACGGTAACGTGTATTTTGCCTGGCTGCGCTGGCAGTTTTAAGCCTCAGAACCCCTGAATAAGTCACTAAAGGGAAAATAATAGCGATATTTATCACTTTTTCATCAATTCAGGCTGGACAAAACCCTCAGCAATTGCTGTACTAGATGGCGACACAGTTTAGTGTCCATTTTTCATGTAAAGGTAATATAGATGTCTAAGATTAAAGGTAACGTTAAGTGGTTTAATGAATCTAAAGGATTCGGTTTCATTACTCCTGAAGATGGCAGCAAAGATGTATTCGTACATTTCTCTGCGATCCAGAGCAATGGCTTCAAAACTCTGGCTGAAGGTCAGCGTGTAGAGTTTGAAATCACTGACGGCGCAAAAGGCCCATCTGCTGCTAACGTTATCAGTCTGTAAGTTAACAGTCAGAATTCTAAAAACCCGCCTTCTGGCGGGTTTTTTTATGGCTGCACGCAACCACACCGTTGGTTTTCAGCCCGGCTTTATGCGGAACACTTACACAATGGCTTCGCTCTTATCCCACCGCACTTTCCCTCGCATCATCACGTTCTCGCGTTAACCCGGGCCGCACCTGGTTCTACTGCTACATCGAACTCAGGCCCATTCTGCAGCACTACAACGACTGGCAAACTGCGGAGCGAGTCACAGATAATCCCCGTAACATAATCATAACAACTCGCAGGAGCAGCATTTTACGGCGTCTCGGGTTATAACTGACTCTCCGCATCGCAGATAAAGAGGTGACAGGATGAATATTCGTCCAGCTCAGGCGAAGGACAGCTTCGTGTTGAGCGCGTTGTTAAGTGAACTTGGTTATGGCGGTACAGAGCATTTTATTGAGCAACGTCTTGCTCAACTGATGACCGATCCGAATGAGAAGCTGCTGGTTGCAGAGCACGGCAATCAGGTGCTGGGGTTTATCTCTCTTCATTTTATTCCTCAGCTGGCGCTGGCGGGCGATTTTGCTCGCATCAGCTACGTGTGCATTGCCGAAGGTGAGCGTAGCAAAGGCGTCGGACAGAAACTGCTGCAGCACGCAGAAGCGCTGGCGGCTCAGCACGGCTGTGATCGCATGGAAGTGCACTGTCATGCCTCGCGCCTCAAAGCAAACCAGTTTTATGGCCGTGAAGGTTATGTTGAATCGCCACGCTATCATGTGAAAGCATTACAGCCTCTGTAAGATGACAGGCTCACCATTGGGCACGGCGTCGCTGGAGAAGGGATAATGAAAGTCGCGCTAGGGCAATTTGCAGTTAAGCGTGAATGGCAGGAAAACGCCACAACCTGCCTGAGCATGATGGATCAGGCCAGCCGTGCTGATGCCGACCTGTTAGTCCTGCCTGAGGCGGTGCTGGCCAGTGACATCACAAACCCCGATTTAATTCTGGAAGCCGCACAGCCGCTGGATGGACCATTCCTGTCGCAATTGCTGGTCGCCAGTAAGGGCACCAGACTGACGACGGTCCTGGGAATGCATGTACCAGGTAATAACCATAAAGTCTTTAACGTGCTGGTGGTGATTCGCGACGGGAAGCTCGTGGCAGAGTATCGCAAACTGCATCTCTATGATGCCTTTGCCATACAGGAATCAACGCGAGTTGAAGCGGGTGAACAGGTTCCACCTCTGGTGGAAGTGGCGGGCATGAAAGTAGGGCTGATGACCTGTTACGATGTGCGTTTTCCTGAGCTGGCACGGCGGCTTGTGCTGGATGGTGCCGACGTGCTGGTCTTACCTTCAGCCTGGGTCAAAGGGCCGTTAAAAGAGATGCACTGGGATTTACTTACCCGCACGCGTGCGCTGGAAAATACCTGTTATGTGGTCGCCGTCGGAGAGTGCGGGACGCGTAATATTGGCAACAGCATGGTGGTTGATCCACTGGGTGTGCCAATAAGCCGTGCGGCCGAGTCTCACGCACTGATCTTCGCCGAGCTTGACCCGCAAAGAATCGCTACGGCACGCGCAATGTTACCGGTGCTGGATAACCGCCGGTTTAGTCGGCCTGAACTGGATGCGTCGCGCCAGGTGTTATTCGGCAGGACGGGGCCTGGGACCTGAAGGAGGGCAACCGCGATCTTACTCTGTTACAGATTACGCTTGAGCTTAGGGCTAAACTGCGCCTAAATAGGGGTTACCGTTATTCGCCAGATTATAAAGGTTAAATATGGAAGGTATCAGTATTGCCAAGCTGCTGATTATCGGTGCGCTTATCGTACTGCTTTTCGGCACCAATAAATTACGTTCTCTGGGTGGCGATCTGGGTTCTGCAATCAAAGGCTTTAAAAAGGCCATGAAAGACGAAGATTCCAGTGCAGCACGCACCACAGCGGAAGAAACACCTGCAGAACGCGTTTCTCACAAAGACTAATGCCAAGTCAGTTTTAGAAAAGTGTTAATTTTTATTTCTGACCGCAGTAAAAAAAACCAGATTGCGGACAATCTGGTTTTTTTGTTTTTTAATGACGGCGGTTGAGCGAACGCTATTTGACTTCCAGGCCTTTTGCCTGCATATCGGCGTGGTAAGACGAGCGGACAAAAGGACCACAGGCCGCATGGGTAAAGCCCATCGCCATCGCCTCTTCTTTCATCTCATCAAATTCCGCTGGACTGACATAGCGCTGAACGGGCAGATGGTGACGGCTGGGCTGCAGATACTGACCCAGCGTTAACATCGTCACACCGTGACGACGCAGGTCGCGCATCACCTCAACGATTTCAGCGTTGGTTTCACCCAGACCTACCATCAAACCGGATTTCGTCGGCACCTCTGGATGGGCTTCTTTAAAGCGCTCCAGCAGTTTCAGCGACCATTCATAGTTTGCGCCCGGGCGCACCTGGCGATACACGCGCGGCACGTTTTCAAGGTTGTGGTTAAACACATCCGGCGGAGTTGCAGTCAGAATCTCAAGCGCACGATCCATACGACCACGGAAGTCAGGCACCAGGGTTTCAATTTTAATGCTGGGGCTTTTTTCCCGGATGGCGGTGATACAGTCGGCAAAATGCTGCGCGCCGCCATCACGCAGATCGTCACGATCCACCGAGGTGATAACGACATAGCGCAGGGCCATATCGGCGATGGTCTGGGCGAGTTTACCCGGCTCGTTCGCATCAGGCGCGTTAGGACGACCGTGTGCAACATCGCAGAACGGGCAGCGACGGGTACAGATTGCGCCCAGGATCATAAAGGTTGCCGTACCGTGGTTAAAACATTCGGCAAGGTTAGGGCAGGAGGCTTCTTCACAAACGGAGTGGAGTCCGTTTTTACGCATTGCCGCTTTTATGCCCTGAATACGACTGGAGTCCGCAGGCAGTTTGATTTTCATCCACTCCGGCTTGCGTAAAATCTCTTGCCGGTCGACGGCCACGGTTTTCACCGGGATCAGCGCCATTTTGTCTGCGTCACGATATTTGACGCCGCGTTCCATCTGAATTGGTTTACTCATAAATCAGCAGGTTCCGGTCGGATTGCGATTTGAAAGCTGTCTCACTCAACCCGAGAAGGCGGCTTTCAACTTTATTTGAAAAAAGTGCAAAAATTATATCATCTCATCGACCAGGAAGCAGCCAAAGACAGAGCCGATAAGTTACATATTTGTAAATACGCATTCACAGTTAACTCAGTCCGAGGTCTTAACCGGGTGCCATTCGACCTGTTGATAACCCAACTGCTGGGCAAACGTCTCCGCCAGCAACGGCTGGACATCGGCGAGCGTGACCTCAGGTCGAAAGTGTTGCAACTGCGTCATGTTCATTCCGGCATAGCCACAAGGATTGATACGTAAAAAAGGTGACAAGTCCATCGCCACGTTTAACGCCAGTCCGTGAAAAGAACAGCCCTTACGAATACGCAGTCCCAGCGAGCAGATTTTCTCGTCACCCACATAGACGCCAGGCGCATCGGGACGGGCTCGGGCAGCCACGCCAAAGCGCGCCAGCACGGCAATCACGGTTTCCTCTAAGGCGGTAACCAACTGACGCACACCGGTTTTGCGGCGTTTAACATCAATCAGTACGTACATAACCTGTTGTCCGGGGCCGTGGTAGGTCACCTGGCCGCCTCTGTCGCTCTGTACCACCGGAATATCGCCGGGCATCAGCAGGTGCTCGGCTTTTCCTGCCTGGCCCTGAGTAAATACCGGGTAATGTTCAACCAGCCAGACTTCATCCCGGCTTTCGGCGTTGCGCTGGTCGGTATAGTGGTGCATGGCGTCTGAGGTCGATTGCCAGTCACATAAACCAAACTGGCGAATAAGAAGCGTGTCAGCTGACAAAACGAGTATCCGTTAAAAGGCGAGAGGCTGAGTATAACGCTGGCGGCGCTGAAGTTAAACGCCTTCGCGATGAGGCGGTTATCGTGGCGCAGAGAGGTTTAAGGTGGGATCGGTGCTGGCATATCGCCAGCCAATAAAAATGGGTCAGTGCGTTACCCGCAGCCTGACCCGTTTACCCTTTTTTGAGGAGGTTACAGCACCATCCGCACGATTTCGATTTTGCCCAGTTCTTCATACAGGGTTTCAACCTGTTCGATATGGGTGGCGTTGATCGTGACATTGACCGAGTGATAGTTACCTTTGCTGCTGGGTTTCACTTCTGGGCTGTAATCGCCGGGTGCATGGCGTTGCACTACCTCAAGCACCAAATCAACCAGCTCCGGCTGTGCCAGCCCCATCACTTTGTAGGTAAACGGGGTAGGGAATTCGAGCAGTTCATTCAGTTTGGTTTTCATAATCACTCCGGTACATAAAAAACAGGCTCCCGCCGAAGCGGGAGCATCATATTAACCTGTAATGGGGGCAAGGTGGCGGTTTTTCAACCGCCCTGCGCCCTTAACCGAACCAGTGATGGAACATCAGTTTGATGTAGTCAACGATACGGCTGAAGAAACCGCCTTCAGAAACTTCGTTCAACACCACCAGAGGACGCTGATCGATCGTTTTGCCATCCAGCTGGAAATTGATACTGCCTACCACCTGATTTTTCTTCAGCGGTGCATGCAGTTCAGTATTGGTCAGCACATAGCTGGCTTTCAGATCTTTCATGCGGCCGCGCGGAATCGTCAGGTAAGCATCTTTCTCGACGCCCAACTGTACGCGATCGCTGTTACCAAACCATACCGGTTCAGAAGCAAACTCTTTTCCGGCTTTCAGCGGCGCGACGGTTTCAAAGAAGCGGAAGCCCCAGGTCAGCAGCTTTTTACTTTCGGTTTCGCGGCCTTTATAGGTATGTCCGCCCATCACGGCTGAGATCAGACGCATCTGGCCTTCTGTCGCCGAGGCGACCAGGTTATAACCTGCTGCCGCGGTATGGCCGGTTTTGATGCCATCGACCGTCAAACTGGTATCCCACAGCAGACCGTTACGGTTCATCTGACGGATATTGTTAAAGGTAAACTCTTTCTCTTTATAAACCGCGTACTCTTCCGGCACATCACGGATCAGCGCCTGGCCGATCAGCGCCATGTCACGTGCCGAGCTGTACTGTCCTTCCGCATCCAGACCATGAACCGTCTGGAAATGGGTGTTTTGCAGACCCAGCGCTTTGACGTAGTTGTTCATCAGGCCAACAAAAGCATCCTGGCTGCCGGCGACATAGTCCGCCATCGCTACGCAGGCATCGTTACCAGACTGCAATACGATGCCACGGGTGAGCTGAGAAACCGGTACGCGGTCGCCTGGTTTCAGGAACATTAACGATGAACCCTTGAACACCGGATTGCCGGTTGCCCACGCATCCTGACCCACAGTAACGATGTCGTCCTGATGGATCTTTCCGGCTTTCACTGCCTGACCGATAACGTAGCTGGTCATCATCTTCGTCAGGCTTGCTGGGTCGCGACGGGCATCCGCGTTTTTCTCTGCCAGCACTTTTCCCGAGTTGTAGTCGATGAGAACGTAGGCTTCGGCATCAATGTCCGGTACGCCCGGAATCATGGTCTTGAGATTAACATCATCAGCGATAGCAACATGGCTGAGAGAGAAAGCGATCAGTGATCCCACTGTCAGGCGTTTTAACAAACGAGAAGGTTTCAGCGTGTTCATGTGTGGGACGACAACATCCATGGGTTTAGGGTTTAAAAAAGTCACTCATCATAACAAATGCCTGATTTACAGGTATCCGACTTAATGACTGGGTTGTTAGCAGACGTTACCAATCAGAGCATCTCTGTCGGTTAACGGCCTGCTGTGGTCACGAAGGCCGCGCTCTGGCCTTCACTGCTCAGGCGTTGCTGTAAAGCAACGGCTTCAGCACGGGTTTTATAACCACCAAGTTGTACGCGGTAGACATTGCCTGCATTTTCCACTGCACCGGGGACACCGAAGCGCTGGCGCAGACTGGCGAGCAACTGCCGGGCACGTGCAGCATCATTGATGGCACTGACCTGAACCACATAGCCTGAAAGCGATGATCCGCCCTGAGTCGCGGGTGCCGGGTGAGAGGTCGCGGCACTGGCCGCAATCGGTGCTGCGGCTGCCGGAGCCGCAGCAGCAGGTGCGCTGGCGGCAGGCTCGCTACCTTCCAGCACGCCGCTCGCTAACGGCTGCGGGGCACCCAGAAAACCGCCGCTCTGCACTGGTGCGCCCATGGCATCATGACTTTGCAGAGTGGCATTGCTCACCGGCGAGACATCCTGCGCATCGGGTTCAGTCGTCGGCGCTGTCTGCTGCTGACTGCCACCGCTCATCACTGGCTGGCTGCTACCGTTCATCATCGGCTGGCTACCACCACCGTTCATCACGGGTGGGCTGCTCATGACCGGGCCGTTCAAATCGGGACGCGAAGGCAGGGCATAGCTCTGTTTGGCGACCACGGTGCCGATGGTACCGGGACCGGAGAGCGTGCCGTCTGGCGCGACGCTGATGTAATCAACGCGCACGCGGGAATTATTGGAGATGTTCAGGCGGTCACCCGCGGCACGAGACAGATCGATAATGCGCCCCGGCGTATAAGGGCCGCGATCGTTAACGCGCACGACAATCTGACGTCCGTTTGCCAGGTTAGTGACGCGCACATAGCTTGGCAGAGGAAGCGTCGGGTGGGCGGCGGTCAGGGCATCGGGATCAAAGGTTTCCCCCGTCGCAGTACGATTACCCTGCGCTTCTTCACCGTACCAGGTAGCCAGACCCACTTCGCTATAGTTGGCCGGATTTTTAATGATGCGGTAGTTTTTACCGTTGACGCTGTAGTCCTGATTGGTCGACGGATTGACCGGCTCATAACGAGGCTCAACGCCAGGAATTTCAACCACCGGGCCGTTATAGGCAGGCTGGGGTGGCGCACTTTGTTGTTGCGGTTCCTGGGTAGAACATGCAGCTAAAACCAATGAAGCCAATACAACGCCAAGCCAGTCCTTACGCATCTGCGACCTCTTAAACACTTTTAGATAACATTTTTCGGTGTGTGTGGATCGACATGACGATGCCAAATCCTGCCATAAGTACAATAAGCGCCGATCCGCCGTAACTGACCAGCGGCAGTGGAACGCCAACCACCGGTAAGATACCACTAACCATGCCAATGTTAACGAAAACATAGACGAATAAAATCAACATTAACCCCCCGGCCATCACGCGGCCAAAGGTCGTCTGTGCACGGGCAGCCACAATCAGTCCGCGCATAATTAACAGCAGATACAGCACCAGCAGCACCAGTACGCCTACCAGTCCCAGTTCTTCGGCCAGCACGGCAAAAATAAAGTCGGTATGGCGTTCCGGTAAGAACTCAAGCTGTGACTGGGTTCCATGCAACCAGCCCTTACCGCGCAAGCCGCCAGAGCCGATGGCAATTTTCGACTGAATGATGTGATAACCCGCGCCAAGCGGATCGGTCTCGGGATCGAGCAGCATCATCACGCGGTCGCGCTGATAATCATGCATCAGGAAGAACCACAGAATGGGAATAAAGGCTGCAACCAGCAGTACGGCGATACCAATCAGTTTCCAGCTCATCCCGGACAGGAACAGCACAAACAAACCCGATGCCGCCACCAGAATAGAGGTACCAAGGTCAGGCTGCGCCGCGACTAACAGGGTAGGAAGAAAGATCAGCACCAGCGCAATCGCGGTGTTTTTTAACGTTGGCGGGCACACGTCGCGGTTGATAAAGCGGGCCACCATCAAGGGAACTGCGATTTTGGCAATTTCAGAGGGCTGAAAGCGGACAAAACCCAAATCCAGCCAACGCTGGGCGCCTTTACTGATTTGCCCAAAGGCATCCACGGCAACGAGCAGGATGACACAGACAATATACAAATAGGGGGCCCAGCCTTCGTACACCCGGGGTGGAACCTGTGCCAGCACCAGCATGATAACCAATCCCATGGCGATCTGACCCAGCTTACGCTCCATCATGCCGGGGTCCTGACCGCTGGCACTCCAGATAACAATGGCGCTAAAGGTCAGCAGCGCGAGGATAATCAGCATAAAGAGCGGATCAATGTGCATGCGCATCCAGATTGTCCGCTTCTGCGGGCTGTCATTCATCGACATGATTATTCACCTTCATAGCCTGGCGGTGTAGGAGCCGCATCTGGCAGGACAGTATTATTGTCACCTAACATTATGTGATCCAGTATCTGACGCATTACCGTACCCACGGCCGGTCCGGCCCCACCGTTTTCCAGAATCATCGTCACGGCAACACGCGGTTTATCATATGGCGCAAATGCGGTCATCAGCTTATGGTCACGCAGGCGTTCTGCGATTTTATGCGCGTTATAGGTTTCGTTCTCTTTCAGACCAAAGACCTGAGCCGTACCTGATTTGGCGGCAATTTTGTAAGGCGCATCGGCAAAGCTTTTGTGGGCCGTACCGTTAGGGCGATTGGCAACGCCATACATGCCGTCTTTGGCAATTTCCCAATAGCCTGAATGGATGTCACCAATCGGTTGGGAAGGGGGCTGACGGTAAGGCACCAGGGTGCGGCCCTCGCGGGTAGCGCGCAACATATGCGGCACTTTGATAACCCCGTCATTGATGAGAATCATCATCGCTTTATTCATCTGCAGCGGTGTTGCCGTCCAGTAGCCCTGACCGATACCGACAGGAATGGTATCGCCCTGATACCAGGGCTTTTTAAAGCGGCGCATCTTCCAGTCGCGCGTCGGCATATTGCCCGCACTTTCCTGCGGTAAATCAATCCCCGTACGCGATCCATAGCCGAATTTGGTCATCCATTCGGACAGACGATCGATGCCCATGTCATAGGCAACCTGATAAAAGAACGTATCCGCAGACTCTTCGAGCGACCGGGTGACGTTCAGACGACCGTGGCCCCATTTTTTCCAGTCACGATAGCGCTTCTCGGAGCCGGGCAGTTGCCACCAGCCGGGATCGAACAGGCTGGTATTTCGATTGATGACGCCAGCGCTGAGCGCGGACACGGCGACATAAGGTTTAACCGTTGAGGCAGGCGGATAGGCGGCCTGGATGGCGCGGTTATACAGCGGACGGTTCTCATCTTCCAGCAATCCGCGATAGTCTTTGCTGGAGATGCCGTCAACGAACAGGTTCGGATCGTAGCTGGGCGTTGACACCATCGCCAGAATTTCCCCGGTGCGGGGATCGCTCACTACCACGGCGGCACGGCTACCGGCTAACAGCGTTTCAATGTACTGCTGTAGTTTCAGATCAATGGTCAGATAGATATCGCGCCCGGCCTGCGGGGATTGCTCGTGCAACTGACGGATCACCCGGCCACGGTTGTTTACCTCAACCTCTTCATAACCGGTTTTACCGTGAAGCAGGTCTTCGTAATAGGCTTCGATACCGAGTTTACCGATATCGTGCGTAGCCGCATAGTTTGGCCATTTCCCTTCTTTATCCAGACGCGCCACATCCCGATCGTTGATTTTCGAGACATAGCCCACAACGTGGGTCAGGGTTTGCCCAAAGGGATAGTAGCGGCGCTGATAGCCTTTGACTTCTACGCCGGGGAAGCGGTACTGGTTCACGGCAAAGCGCGCAACCTGCACCTCATTAAGGCCGGTTTTTACCGGGATAGAGGTAAAGCGACGTGAGCGCTTACGCTCTTTTTCAAACGCCTCAATATCGTCATCGGTGAGGTCGAGCACCGGGCGCAAATTTTGCAGCGTTTGCTTGAGATCGTCGACCTTTTCCGGCACCAGTTCGGCCTGATAAATCGTGCGGTTCAGGGCCAGTGGCGTACCGGTACGGTCATAGATAATGCCGCGGCTGGGCGCAACCGGTACCAGCTTTATACGGTTTTCATTTGACCGGGTACTGTAGTCGTCGAAACGGAGAATCTGCAGATGATAGAGATTGACCACCAGCACGGAGGAGAGCAGTAAGATGCCGACAAAAGCGATAAAAGCCCTGCGGACAAAGACTTTTTGTTCGGCGCTGTAATCGCGAAAGGCGTTGCTTTGTAATTTCATCCGCTACTTGTAATGTCTGGAGTGAGCTTATCGGTTATTCACGATGATAAGGATGATTTGTCGTAATGCTCCATGCACGATAAAGGCTCTCTGCAACCAGCACGCGCACCAGCGGATGAGGCAACGTTAACGCCGAGAGAGACCAACTCTGTTCCGCCGCCGCTTTACAGGCTGGCGCTAATCCTTCAGGGCCGCCAATCAGCAGGCTGACATCACGTCCATCCTGCTTCCAGCGCTCCAGCTGTTGCGCCAACTGCGGGGTTTCCCAGGGCTGTCCGGGAATATCCAGCGTCACTATGCGGTTGCCTTTACCTGTCGCTGCCAGCATCGCTTCGCCTTCCTTTTCCAGAATGCGTTTGATGTCGGCATTTTTCCCTCGTTTACCCGCAGGCACTTCCGTTAATTCAAACGGCATGTCTTTGGGAAAACGACGCAGGTATTCCATAAAACCGGTCTGAACCCAGTCAGGCATTTTGGTACCGACGGCAACAAGCTGCAATTTCACCGCTTAACCCCAGAGCTTTTCCAGTTCATACAACTGACGGCTCTCTTCCTGCATCACGTGCACAATCACTTCACCGAGATCCACAACGACCCAGTCGGCGGCCGTTTTGCCTTCCACGCCCAGTGGCATCAGACCGGCAGCACGGGATTCCTGCTCGACGTGTTCTGCGATAGAGGTCACGTGACGGGTGGAGGTACCGGTACAGATGATCATGAAATCAGTGATGCTCGATTTACCCTGTACGTCGAGGGTAACGATGTCCTGACCTTTCAAATCATCAATCTTATCAACAACGAATTCTTGGAGTGCTTTACCTTGCAAAAGGTTCCCCTTTAAAACTGGATGAGAGCGGGCTGGCTGAAACCCGGAAGACAGCCGAAAAATTTAGCGGCGCAGTATATCACGCCCATATCAGTCGCGATATAAGCCGGCGCGGTCTATGTAGGTAATCACGGAGGCAGGCAGTAAATCGTCACAGGCGAGATGTTGATGGCGACGCTGCCTGATCTCGGTGGCAGAGATGGCATACAGCGGGGTTTCTGCCAGCCAGATCGCCCCAGCCGGGCGTTGCCTGAGCTGTTGGCTGTCCTGAATGACGTGGCGATCCAGCCAGCGCTGCATGTCTGGCGACGCCATTTCCGTCGGATAGCCTGGCCGCTTACACACTAAAAGATGGCACAGGCTGAGCAGGTCCTGCCAGCGGTGCCATTTGTTCAGCGACAGCAGGGAGTCCTGACCGATAATAAAGCCCAGCGGTTGTTCGCCCCGTTCGGCCCGCAGCGCTTCTAAGGTGTCCACCGTCCATGAAGGCGTATCACGTTGTAATTCTCGCGTATCAATGTCAAAAAGTGGCAACGTTTTTATGGCGCACTCAAGCATTTCAACCCGCTGTTGCGGGCTGGCTTCGGGCTGTGGCCGGTGCGGTGGCACATTATTGGGCAGCAGGGTAACCCGGGACAGGCCAATCTGTTCGGCCAGTTTTTCTACCGGGCGGAGATGACCAAAATGAACCGGATCGAAGGTGCCGCCAAACAGGGCATGTAAGTCAGACATGGGCAAGGCTCGCAGGGAACGCGCGATTCGCGATCAGCATTGACAGCGTCTGCAACTGTGGCCAGACCGATTGACCATAATCCTGTTTCAGCGTGATCTCGATTTGCATCAACAAGTGAATAGCCTGCTGTAATCGCGCTGCATCCAGGCGTTGCAGTGCCTCGGTAAACAGGTTGCGGCGATTCTGCCAGATACGCTGCTGATCCATGAGTGTACGCAGCGGCTGTTGTGACTGATGGCGCTGCAGATGCAACAGGGTCAGCAAATCGCGCTGCAGGGTGCGCAGTAATATCGCGACTTCGCTCTCTTCTCTTTCAAGCTGCTGCAGAATATGCAGTGCGCGTCGGCTTTTGCCGCCAAGCAGCGCATCAACCCAGTGATAAGGGGTAAAGTGAGCGGCATCGCTGACGGCGGCTTCAACGCGTGGCAGCGTTAGTTTGCCATCGGGCCACTGCAGTGACAGTCGTTCAAGCGCCTGGGACAACGCCAGCAGGTTACCTTCATAGCAGTAGCAGAGTAGCTGGACGGCAGCATCATCGATGTCGAGCTTAAGGGCTTTTGCACGGCTGGCGACCCAGCGAGGGAGCTGAGCCTGTTCTGGCGTCTGGCAGGGGACCAGCACGGCATGGGCCGAAAGCGTTTTAAACCAGGCGCTGTTTTCCTGCGCTTTGCTGAGTTTTGCCATTCGGCAAATCAGTAGAATATCGGCGTGGAGCAGCGGGGCCAGCTTGATGAGTTGCTCCGCGATAGCCGCATTCGGTCCATTTTCAGGAAACTGTAACGTCAGCGTCTGGCGTTGAGCAAACAGGCTCATTGACTGACAGCTAACAAACAGGCTGTCCCAGTCCGTTTGCGCATCGAGCGTAAAACTCAGATGCTCTTCAAAACCCTGCGCCACGGCGCTGGCACGAATCGCATCTGCACTTTCCTGCAACAGCAAGGGTTCATTACCGGTTAATAAATAACAGGCGCGCAGCCCCTCACGGAGCTGCGCGCTGAGTTGTTCCGGGTAAATCCTGATCATTGCGGCATTGGCGTGGCGGAAGAAGAAACCTCCGCAGCAGGTTGAACCGGTTTGGAAACCGTCGATTTGGACGACATTTGCTGAGATTCCATCTGCGCAGCATGAACAGTAAGCAGCTTACGCACCAACTGTTCGCCTGCGCGCTGGCGCATCTCCTGAATAATCATGTCCTGCTCAGCGTCTTTCGCCAGTGCCGCGTTAGGGTTATCAAAGAACGAGCGGTAAACGGTTGCACTGATAGGGTAGATCCCTTTATTCGGGATCAGCACCTGAGCAGAGACCGTCATCGTCAATTGATACTCAGCTGTGGTACCGCTGATAAATACGGAGGCGGTACTACGGCTTTGTCCTTCTCCGCCAAGACGTAGCGTTGGCACGGTCATGCTGTTTTTCTGCGTAGTTTCAACAATATTCACGTTGTTGAGACGCAACTGCTGACGTACGGTACGCGCCAGAGGGCCGTAAGGGTCACCACTGTCTAAAACCAGCGTTCTCAGTTCGGTTGGCACCTGAGTGGTGCCGCGCGGATGAAAACCACAGCCAGCGGTGATGACCACCGCCAGCATGACAAACAACCTGATAATCGGATGTCGCACAGTTCCTCCTGAACTTAACCCACAACCAGGTTAAGCAGTTTGCCCGGTACATAAATGACTTTACGAATGCTAACACCATCAAGGTATTTCGCTACTAATGGTTCCTCAGCCGCACGCGCCTGAACCTGTTCCTGGGTTGCCTCGGCGGGTACGGTAATTTTACCACGGACTTTACCGTTAACCTGAACGACGACCAGCAGAGAATCTTCAACCATCGCGGCGTCATCGGCCACCGGCCATTCCGCATTGTCGATGGTGCCTTCACCACCCAGCGTTTGCCACAGTACGTAGCAGGCATGTGGTGTGAACGGATACAGTAAACGCGTCACGGCCAGTAACGCTTCCTGCATCAGGGCACGATCCTGTTCGCTGTCCTGCGGCGCACGCGCCAGCTTATTCATCAGCTCCATCACGGCCGCAATCGCGGTGTTGAAGGTCTGACGACGGCCAATATCGTCGGAAACTTTGGCAATGGTTTTGTGCAGATCGCGACGCAAGGCTTTCTGATCATCGTTCAGACTGGCAACGTCCAGGGCAACGGTAGCCCCTTTCTGCGAATGGTCGTAGGCCAGTTTCCAGACGCGTTTCAGGAAGCGGTTAGCGCCTTCAACACCGGATTCCTGCCACTCCAGCGTCATATCCGCCGGGGAAGCAAACATCATGAACAGACGTACGGTATCTGCGCCATAGCGCTCAACCATCAGCTGTGGGTCAATGCCGTTGTTTTTCGACTTCGACATTTTGCTCATGCCCGCGTAGATCACGTCACGGCCCTGCGTGTCTACTGCTTTCACGATGCGGCCTTTCTCATCACGATCGACAGTCACATCAACAGGAGAAACCCAGTTACGTTCACCGTTAACACCCACGTAATAGAACGCATCCGCTAACACCATCCCCTGACACAGCAGACGTTTGGCGGGCTCATTCGAATTCACCAGGCCGGCATCGCGCAGCAGTTTGTGGAAGAAACGGAAATACATCAGATGCATGATGGCGTGTTCGATACCGCCCACATACTGATCCACCGGCAGCCAGTAGTTCGCCGCCGCCGGGTCCAGCATGCCGTCTTTATAATCGGCGCAGGTGTAGCGCGCGTAATACCATGAAGACTCCATAAAGGTGTCAAAGGTATCCGTTTCGCGCAGTGCGGGCTGACCGTTTACGGTCGTTTTTGCCCACTCTGGATCGGCTTTAATCGGACTGGTAATGCCGTCCATCACCACATCTTCAGGCAGGATGACCGGAAGCTGATCTTCTGGCGTTGGCATCACGGTGCCGTCTTCCAGCGTGACCATAGGAATCGGTGCGCCCCAGTAACGCTGACGGGAAACACCCCAGTCGCGTAAGCGGTAATTAACTTTGCGCACGCCAACGCCTTTCGCGGCCAGCGCATCAGCAATGGCGTTGAACCCGGCGCTGTGATCCAGACCGCTGCACTCGGCTGAGTTAAACAGCACGCCTTTATCGGTCATCGCGGCAGCGCTGACATCTGGCTCGCTGCCGTCCAGGTTAAGGATAACCGGTTTGATCGGCAGATCGTATTTAATGGCAAACTCCCAGTCACGCTGGTCATGGGCCGGCACCGCCATGACGGCACCCGTGCCGTACTCCATCAGCACAAAGTTAGCGACCCAGACAGGAACAGGCTCACCCGTTAATGGATGCACAGCAAACAGCCCGGTAGCCATCCCTTTCTTTTCCATGGTGGCCATGTCAGCTTCAGCCACTTTGGTGTTGCGGCATTCGGCAATAAAATCAGCCAGGGCAGGGTTGCTTGCGGAAGCCTGCAGTGCCAGCGGATGGCCCGCCGCGACGGCAACGTAGGTTGCGCCATAGAAGGTGTCCGGACGCGTGGTATAAACCGTGACGTTTTCGTTGCTGTCCGCTACGTCAAAGGTGATTTCCACCCCTTCAGAACGGCCAATCCAGTTACGCTGCATGGTTTTGACCTGCTCAGGCCACTCTTCCAGCGTATCCAGATCGTTCAGCAGCTCTTCAGCATAATCCGTAATTTTGATAAACCACTGCGGAATCTCTTTGCGCTCAACTTTGGTGTCACAGCGCCAGCAGCAGCCATCGATAACCTGTTCGTTAGCCAGAACGGTCTGGTCATTGGGGCACCAGTTCACCGCCGAGGTTTTTTTGTATACCAGGCCTTTCTCATAGAGTTTGGTAAAGAACCACTGCTCCCAGCGGTAATATTCTGGCTGGCAGGTGGCGAGCTCGCGGCTCCAGTCATAGCCAAAACCCAGCAGTTTAAGCTGGTTTTTCATGTAGGCGATATTGTCATAAGTCCAGGGCGCCGGTGCGGTATTATTTTTTACCGCCGCGCCTTCCGCAGGCAGACCGAATGCATCCCAGCCGATAGGCTGCAGCACGTTTTTGCCGAGCATGCGCTGATAACGCGCGATGACGTCGCCGATGGTGTAGTTACGAACGTGGCCCATATGGAGGCGGCCAGAAGGATAGGGCAACATGGACAGACAATAATATTTCTCTTTGCCTTCCTGCTCAGTCACTTTAAACGTTTCGTCTTCATCCCACTGCTGCTGAACGCGGGATTCAATCTCTTCCGGGCGGTATTGCTCTTGCATGGCTGCCTGTGGTCCTTAATAAATGACACTTTGCTGACTTTACGATCCGCATAGCATACCCATAAGGCCGCACATCAACAACACTTCCCACTTTATGCAGGGGCGATTTATCGCTAAAGCGTCAGCGTTTTCACTCTTTTACCATTCCTTACCCAGTGAACCGGGCAAATGTGACAAAGTAGCTAAACTTAGTACAGGTACTGAGCGCAAAAAGGAGAATAAAATGAATAAAGTGGCACAGGAGTATCACGATTCGTTGGCGGTATTAACCGAACGTCTTCGCCACGGCGATCGCGATCTGGATACATTGGTGGAAGATCGGCGTCGTCATTTACGTGCGCACTCAGATCTGACACCAGATGAAGTTGATCGGGCACTGGCCTCGGTGCGTCGCGATTTAGCCGAGTTCGGTCGTAACTATGCAGAAGCGGAAGAACCGGTGGCGGATTCGGTCTTTATGCGCGTGATCCGCGAAAGTATCTGGAAAGAGCTGGCAGACATCACGGATAAAAGCCAGCTGGAGTGGCGCGAAGTCTTCCAGGATTTACAACATCACGGCGTTTACCAAAGCGGTGAGGTGGTGGGGCTGGGCAATCTGGTGTGCGAAAAATGTCACTTTACTCGCGCGATTTATACGGCGGAAACCCTGTCACGCTGTCCGGAATGCAATCACGATCAGTTTTATCGCCAGCCATTTGAGCCCTGACAGAAACAGGCGGGCACGGTGCCCGCCTGGTTTTTAGTGCAGAATTTTTGCCAGGAAATCCTTCGCCCGCTCAGACTGCGGATTATTAAAGAAGTCCTCTTTTTTGGTGTCTTCGATAATTTTGCCTTCGTCCATAAAAATGACCCGGTTCGCCACCTTACGAGCAAAGCCCATTTCGTGGGTGACGACCATCATGGTCATGCCTTCCTGCGCCAGTTCCACCATGACGTCCAGCACTTCATTGATCATCTCAGGATCGAGCGCCGATGTCGGTTCATCAAACAGCATGGCAATGGGGTCCATGCAGAGCGCCCGGGCAATCGCCACGCGCTGTTGCTGACCTCCCGAGAGTTGTCCGGGAAACTTGTCGGCATGAGCAGACAAACCCACGCGGGTCAGAAGCTTCAGACCTTTATCGCGGGCAGCGGCCTTATCCCGCTTCAGCACTTTTACCTGTGCCAGTACCAGGTTGTCGATAATGCTCAGGTGAGGGAACAGCTCGAAGTGCTGAAACACCATGCCGACTTTGCTGCGCAGCGTCGCCAGGTTGGTTTTTTTATTGTTCACTTCGGTGCCATTCACCGTAATGCTGCCTTGCTGGATCGGCTCCAGACCATTGACGGTTTTAATCAGGGTTGATTTGCCTGAACCCGACGGCCCGCATACCACCACCACTTCACCTTTTTGTACCTCGGTAGAGCAGTCGGTCAGCACCTGAAATTGACCATACCACTTGGAAACGTTTTTCAGGTTAATCATTTAAACCGTCCTTTTTCTTTTTAGATAGCTGACCAACAGTGATGCGCTCAGGCTGATCACAAAGTAGACCAGACCAGCAAACAAAATCATTTCTACTTGGGTACCGTCACGTTCGCCAATAGTGGACGCGGTGCGGAAGAAGTCAGCCAGACTCAGGACATAAACCAGCGAGGTATCCTGGAACAACACGATGCCCTGGGTCAGTAACAGCGGGACCATGGCGCGAAACGCCTGGGGTAAAATAATCAGTCTCATCGACTGCCACTGCGTCATTCCCAGCGCCAGCGCAGCGCTGGACTGCCCCCGTGCGATGCTGATAATCCCGGCACGAATGATTTCAGAGTAATAGGCGGCTTCGAACAGGGAGAATGCCACCATAGCTGAGATCAGACGGATATCGGTCTTGGGCGAAATCCCCAACACCTGCTGTAAAAAGCTGGGTACAACCAGATAGAACCACAGCAGCACCATCACAAGCGGCACCGAGCGGAACAGGTTGACATACAGCCTGGCAAACCAGCTGATGGGCTTGAAGGTGGACAGGCGCATTACCGCCAGCAGCGTGCCCCAGAGGATGCCAAACACAACGGCGGTTAGGGTGATCTTGAAGGTGATGACCAGGCCACTAAGCAGATAGGGCAGGCTGGGAGGAATAGAACTCCAGTCAAATGCGTACATCATTTGCCTCCCGCGTTGCCAGGCAGACGCACTTTGCGTTCAACCAGGCCCATCAGCAACATAATCACCAGATTAATTGCCACGTAAGCCAGGGTAATTGCGGTGAAGGATTCATAGGCGTGCGCGGAATAGTCCAGCAGTTTTCCTGCCTGTGCCGCCATATCAACCAGACCGATCGTCGAGGCAATCGCCGAGTTTTTAACCAGGTTAAGCATCTCTGACGTCATCGGCGGCACGATAACCCGATAAGCATTGGGCAACAGCACGTAGCGATAGGTTTGTGGCAGCGTCAGCCCCATGGCCAGCCCGGCGTTCTTTTGGCCGCGCGGCAGCGACTGAATGGCGGCACGTACCTGCTCGCAAACGCGTGCAGCGGTGAACAAGCCCAGACAGATGACTGAGGAGATAAAGAACTGCAGGTTAGGGTCCAGTTCTGACTTGAACCACATACCGAGATTCTGTCCCACCAGCTCTGGCGCAACCAGATACCAAAAGAAGAACTGAACGATAAGGGGGATATTACGAAACAGTTCTACATAGCAGGTTCCTATCGTGGATAACAGGCGATTAGGAACAGTACGCAGAATGCCAAAAAATGAACCTACACAGAAAGCAATAATCCAGGCACAGCAGGAGACGGCTATCGTCACCTGAAAACCGGACCACAACCAGCCGAGATAGGTGGTATTACCGAACGGGGCCTGTTCGAGAAATATGCCCCAGTTCCAATCGATACCCATAACGAGCTCCGGTAAAAAAGGGTAGCAGAGCTACCCTGAAGATTGATGAGCGACTTAATTCGCCTGATTCGGGGGAACGACCCGTGCAGGCTGTCTGTCCACGTCGCAGTTTCAGCAATCGAGAGGGCGACAATGCCGCCCTTGTTATCGTTGTTAATTCAGTGCCTTGTCATTAGGCGTTTTGAACAGCGTTTTCATGTCATCAGACAGTTCAAAGTTCATGTTCAGGTTTTTAGGCGGGATAGGCTGCTTAAACCAGATATCAAACCATTTTTCTGCCTGGCCTGAGGTCTGGGCTTTCGCAATGGTGTCATCCACCAGGGTTTTGAACTGTGGATCGTCTTTGCGCAGCATACAGCCATAGGCTTCTTTAGACTGCGGCGTACCCAGGATTTCCCAGTCGTCAGGCTTTTTCGCTTTGGCACGTTCGCCAGCCAGCAGCGCATCGTCCATCATAAAGGCCACGGCACGGCCGGTTTCCAGCGTGCGGAACGAGTCACCATGGTCTTTCGCGCTGATAATGCGCATATCCATTTTTTTCTCGTCGTTCAGTTTGTGCAGCAGCACTTCTGAGGTGGTGCCTGAGGTCACGACGACAGTCTTACCTTTCAGATCGTCGAAATCTTTAATCGGACCGCCTTTCTTGACCAGCAAACGGGTGCCGATAACAAAAATGGTATCGGAGAATGCCGCTTGTTTCTGGCGCTCAAGGTTATTGGTGGTGGAACCGCATTCGTAATCGTATGTGCCGTTCTGCAACAGCGGAATACGGTTTTGCGATGTAATAGGAATCATTTTAATTTGCAGATCGGGCTTATTCAGTTTGGCTTTAATCGCGTCTGCAATGGCATTGGAATAAGCCTGAGAATAACCAACCACTTTTTGCTGGTTGTCGTAATAAGAAAAGGGAACTGATGATTCACGATGCCCGATGACAATGACGCCATTGTCATTGATTTTCTTCAGGGTACCGCTCAGATCTTCCGCCTGGGCCGCTCCCGCTGCTGCGCTTAACAGCAGAAGAGATAATGCCACTTTGCGTAATTGCATGTTCCAACTCCTTCATGTGGAAATTGCACAGGATCTACCCCTGTACTGATTGTGATGTTGTGTGTATTTTGCGCTGCTTTTCTTGTTATCCCTTCGCGCTTAAGCGCTGAGAATATTCACTAACATAGCGGATTGTTAACTCAATGAAACAAAAAAGTTTCTTTTTTGCGATGTCATTCGCACCAAAAAAAGGCAAATAAAGGCCAATGCACATAAAGGGTGCGCATCAGGACTCTTTTTGGTGCGCCGCGCCCGCTAACAGGCCTGAATGCCGGTGAATACAGAAACATTTTGCAATCATCGTGCCAAAATAAAATGACAATCCGGTGAAACGCTAGTTTTACTGCAGAAGCAGAAGCAGAAGCAGAAGCAGAAGCAGAAGCAGAAGCAGAAGCAGAAGCAGAAGCAGAAGCAGAAGCAGAAAAGAACGAGCAGGGAGAGAAGATGTGGCGAAGCCGCGCTTCGCCACAGGGGGAATTAGCGGTGACGTCTGATAAAGGCGATCAGCCCGGCCAACAGGGTGGCTAACCATACCGGCCAGATACCGGCTCTGGAATAGGGGGTTTCACCGCGGGTGGGCGTTACCTTGTCCACTAAAACATCCCGGGTGAACTGCGGCAGAACTTTCTCCACATCGCCATCGGCATTCACCACGGCAGTCACACCGTTATTCGTGCCGCGCAGCAGTGGCCTGCCCAGTTCGAGTGCGCGCATGCGCGCCATCTGGAAATGCTGCCAGGGGCCAATCGAGTGACCAAACCAGGCATCATTCGAGACGGTTAACAGAAAGTTGGTATCCGGACGGAAGTTGGCGCGCACCTGCTCCCCTAAAACGATCTCATAGCAAATGGCCGTCGTCAGATGATAATTTGCCACGTTGAGCTGAGGCTGCAGATAAGCGCCGCGACTAAAGGCGGACATCGGCAAATCAAAGAAAGGGGCCAGCGGTCGCAGCAGGTCAGCCATGGGAACGAATTCACCAAAGGGCACCAGGTGGTGTTTCTGATAGCGGTTGGTGCTGAAGTAGTTATAAGGCTTCGGTCCGCCCAGAACGATTACCGTGTTGTAGTCATGGTAGCGATTCTGCTCCAGACGCGAATCCACGATACCGGTGACCAGCGAGCTGCCGCGCGCGCGTAATTCATTATCCAGCGAACGCAGGAAAGGTTGCTGGTTACTTTCCAGATCGGTAATGGCTGACTCCGGCCAGATAATAATGGGGGCTTTGCCCATTAGTGGCTGGCTCAGATCGCTGTAAATACGCAGGGTATTCAGCAGCTGTTGCGGGTCCCACTTCATTGACTGGGGAATGTCGCCCTGCACCAGCGCCACATTGACTGCCCGTGCTGGCAGCGGTTGATACCACTGCAGATAGCGTAACGGCCAGCATAGGGCCAGTAATGCCAGCGCACCCACCAGGCTTTTAATATTGCGCTGCTGCAGGGCGTACACCAGTAACCCGGCAACGATCATCATCAGGAAGGTGATGCTTTCCACACCCGCCAGAGGCGCAATACCTTTCAACGGGCCGTTGATCTGGCTATAGCCAAACTGTAACCACGGAAATCCGGTTAATATCCAGCCGCGTAAAAACTCCGTGACCTGCCACAATGCGGGGGCCGCCAGTGCCAGCCGCCACAAGGTGGTTCGTGGCCAAATGCGGTTAAGCACCCCGGCAAACAGGGCCGGGTAAATCGCCAGATACGCCGCCAGCAGCACGACCAGGAATACGTTAACCGGCCCCGGCATTCCGCCGAAGGTGGCAATACTGACATAAACCCAGTTGATACCGCTGCCAAAAAGGCCAAATCCCCAACTGAAACCGATGGCGCTGGCTTGTGGGCTGGTACGGTTTAAGGTCAGGATTTGCAACCCGCAGAGCGAGAGCAGAGCGGCAGGCCAGAAATCATAAGGGGAAAAGGCAAGCGTGCCACAGGCGCCGCTGAGTAAAGCCAGCAGCAGACGTACCCGCTGCCGCTGGTAAAGTGAGGCTAATGCCATAAAATTATTCGTCATCCAGTTGAGGTAGCGCCGAATTTTCCGGAATTTTTACATGAACCTGGATGATACGACGGCTGTCAGCCATGGCAACTTTGAACTGGTAACCATCGATGTCGATGCTTTCGCCACGCGCCGGTAGATGACCAAAGCCCTGCATGACCAGCCCGCCAATGGTGTCCACTTCATCATCGCTGAACTGGGTGCCAAACACCTCGTTGAAATCTTCAATCGGCGTGAGTGCACGAACGGTATAGGTCTGACGGTTAAGCTGACGGATATCACGATCTTCTTCATCGTCATATTCGTCTTCGATTTCGCCAACGATCAGCTCCAGAATATCTTCAATCGTGACCAGTCCGGACACACCACCAAACTCATCAATCACAATCGCCATATGATAGCGCTGCGAGCGAAACTCTTTCAGCATGCGATCAACACGCTTGCTCTCAGGGACAACCACCGCCGGACGCAGGACTTTTTCCACGCTGAAAGGTTCAGATTCACTGCTCATAAACGGCAGCAGATCTTTCGCCATCAGGATGCCTTCAACATGGTCTTTGTCTTCGCTGATCACCGGAAAGCGAGAGTGTGCTGAATCGATAATTACACTCAGGCACTCTTCCAGGTTCTGATTTCGTTTTAGCGTAATCATCTGGGAGCGTGGGATCATGATGTCCCGCACGCGCTGTTCTGCAATATCCAGCACGCCCTCGAGCATGTCCCGGGTATCCTGATCAATCAGGTCTTTTTGATTGGAGTCACGGATAAGACCCAGTAGCTCATCACGGTTTTTAGGTTCACCGTGGAACAGTTGGTTGATTAGTAGGGAAAAAAATCCCTTTTTACTACTGGGTGCATCGCTGTTTTGAGAATGGTCGTCGCTCATGGCGGTTTTTAAAGATCTCTCTGGTAAGGAAATTACGCTGCCGGCCTGTTCGCCAGCAGCAGGATGGCCTGAATCACAGCTTCAGGTGTTTTCTTTCTCCGAAATGTACGGATCAGGATAACCAAGAGCAAGCATTATCTCTGTCTCGATACCTTCCATCTCTTCGGCTTCGCCGTCTTCAATGTGATCATAACCCAACAGATGCAGCGTGCCATGGATCACCATGTGCGCCCAGTGGGCTTCTGTGGTTTTTCCCTGTTCCTGCGCTTCCTGCTCAACCACCTGACGACAAATGATCAGGTCGCCTAGCAGCGGTAATTCGATGCCGGGCGGGGCTTCAAAGGGGAATGACAGCACGTTGGTCGGCTTGTCTTTGCCACGGTAGGTCAAATTAAGCTCATGACTTTCGGATTCATCCACCACACGAATGGTCACTTCACTTTCCGGCTGAAAGGGCATGACTGCCGCTTCCAGCCAGTGTTGAAACTGACTTTCCGTCGGTAAATTATCGGTCTGCTCGCAGGCCAGTTGCAGATCGAGGATCACGTCGCTCATGAATTCTCCTGGGCGCTGTGTTGGGCCGCAAGGGCGTCGCGTTTACGCTCTTCAGCTTGCTGGTCACGACGTTTTTGATCGGCTTCTTCCCAGGCTTCATAGGCGGTAACAATACGTGCCACAACCGGGTGACGCACGACGTCTTCGCTGTGGAAGAAGTTGAAGCTGATCTCTTCAACCTCGGACAGCACCTCTATTGCATGGCGTAAACCGGACTTGGTATGGCGCGGCAGGTCGATCTGCGTCACGTCACCGGTAATGACCGCTTTAGAGTTGAAGCCAATACGCGTCAGAAACATCTTCATCTGTTCGATGGTGGTGTTCTGGCTTTCATCCAGAATAATAAACGCGTCATTCAGCGTACGACCACGCATGTAAGCCAGCGGAGCCACTTCAATCACGTTGCGCTCCATCAGTTTCTCAACCTTTTCGAATCCCAGCATCTCAAACAGGGCGTCGTAAAGGGGGCGCAAGTACGGGTCCACTTTCTGGCTCAGGTCGCCCGGCAGAAAGCCGAGTTTCTCACCCGCTTCTACGGCAGGGCGCGTGAGAAGGATGCGGCGAATCTCCTGCCGTTCCAGCGCATCGACCGCGGCTGCCACGGCCAGATAGGTTTTACCGGTACCCGCAGGACCGACACCAAAGGTAATGTCATGGTCGAGGATATTCGCGATGTACTGTGCCTGGTTCGGCGTACGCGGCTTAATCACGCCACGTTTGGTCTTAATGTTGACCGCTTTGCCGTAGTCCGGTACGCTTTCCGCTGTTTGTTCCAGCACCCGGCTCTCTTTGATGGCCAGATGAATCTGTTCAGGTTCGATATCCGGGATCGCGCCGCGCACGGGCGCGGTATCGACATAGAGCGTTTTCAGGATATCAACGGCGGCATTCACACACAGCACCCGACCAACCAGTTTGAACTGGTTATCGCGGCGATTAATCTCAATGCCAAGACGACGTTCCAGCTGTTTTACATTGTCATCAAACGGACCACACAGGCTCATCAGACGGCGGTTATCAGCCGGTTCAAGGGCGATTTCACGGGTTTCAATATTCAAACGAATCCTTTGGGTCACTCAGGGCCAGTTGAGAGGGTTTGCTGCTGCATCAAACGCCTTAAGCGGATGCATCGTAACGAAATTATTTATGCGGTAGCGCCGGGGCGCAAGCGTATGAAGTGATATTTGGGCGGCACAGGCAGAAACCAAGTGCAAAACAGCAGAATGTGCGGCAGCCAGTGCTGCGCCGCCGCACATAACGAGGGATCAGGGCTGGAAGACCCCGACGCCGATGTCATTTTCTTTACGGGTACGGGCAATAACAGACGCAGGGCTTTCCGCAACGCGTAAACCGAGTTCATCTTCCGTGCGAATCAGCTTCCCACGTAAGGAGTTGGTATACACGTCCACGATTTCGACGTCGGCAAATTTGCCAATCATCTCTACCGACCCTTCAAAGTTCACCACGCGGTTGTTTTCGGTCCGGCCTGTCAGCTCCATCACGTTTTTACGTGAGATGCCTTCCACCAGAATCCGCTGCACGCTGCCCATCATGCGGCGGCTGATCGCCATCGCCTGCTGGTTAATGCGTTCCTGCAGAATGTAGAGACGCTGCTTCTTCTCTTCTTCGCTGACATCGTCAGGCAAGTCCGCTGCTGGCGTGCCAGGGCGTGCTGAGTAGATAAAGCTGTAGCTCATATCAAAGTTGATATCGCCAATCAGCTTCATGGTTTGCTCAAAGTCCTGCTGGGTTTCACCCGGGAAGCCAATGATAAAGTCAGAGCTGATTTCAATATCAGGACGCGCCGCACGCAGTTTACGGATAATGGCTTTGTATTCCAGCGCGGTATGGGCGCGCTTCATCAGCGTCAGAATACGGTCAGCGCCGCTCTGTACGGGCAGATGAAGGAAGCTCACCAACTCTGGTGTATCGCGATAAACTTCAATGATGTCGTCAGTGAATTCAATCGGATGGCTGGTGGTGAAGCGAATACGGTCAATGCCGTCAATGGCCGCGACCAGGCGCAACAGTTCAGCAAAGGTGCATACGTCGCCATCGAAGGTTGCGCCACGATAGGCGTTAACGTTCTGACCTAACAGATTGACTTCGCGCACGCCCTGCGCGGCAAGCTGCGCGATCTCCAGCAGAATATCGTCGGAGGGACGGCTGACTTCTTCACCGCGGGTGTAAGGCACCACGCAGAAAGTACAGTATTTGTTGCAGCCTTCCATGATGGAGACAAACGCGGTAGGCCCATCGGCGCGCGGTTCAGGCAAACGGTCAAATTTTTCGATTTCCGGGAAGCTGATATCGACAACCGGACTTTTGCTGCCGCGCACGGTGTTGATCATTTCGGGCAGACGGTGCAGGGTTTGTGGACCAAAGACAATGTCCACGCAAGGCGCACGCTGGCGAATATGATCCCCTTCCTGTGACGCGACGCAGCCGCCAACACCGATGATCAAATCCGGGTTGCGCTCTTTCAGTTTTTTCCAGCGCCCCAACTGGTGGAAAACCTTCTCCTGCGCTTTCTCGCGGATAGAGCAGGTGTTGAGCAGCAGAATATCCGCCTCTTCAGCTTCCTCTGTCAGGGTGTAGCCGTGCGTGCTGTTCAGCAGGTCAGACATCTTAGATGAATCGTACTCATTCATCTGACATCCCCAGGTTTTGATATGCAGTTTTTTTGTCATCGAGCTAGCCATTAAATCAGTGCAGTGAAGTGCTGGGGGCGTATTGTAATGCTTTGCTGCGGATGTGACCAGCCTGAGGGCTTTTCTGATCGTGCCTGATTTTTCCGGTACACTTTGCAGTAAGACAACCGCGCTGAAAAGTGACGGCATATGAGAGGGATACAAGTTATGCAGGATAACCAGTTTGATGTGGTGATTGTGGGCGGTGGCATGGTCGGTGCCGCGCTGGCATGTGGGCTGATGCAGCACAAGTTCCGTGTGGCGGTCGTGGAGCGGGCAACGCCGCCGCCTTTTGATCCACACAGCCTGCCCGATGTGCGTATCTCCGCTGTCGGTTCCTCTTCTGTGGCACTCCTGAAGCAACTGAATGTCTGGCAACGTGTTGAAGCGATGCGCTGTGCGCCTTATCGCAAACTTGAAACCTGGGAGTGGCAAACGGCGCAGGTGAACTTTGACGCCGAGTCGCTGGGGCTGCCTGAACTGGGCTATATGGTTGAAAATAACGTGTTGCAACGCGCCCTGTGGGAAGAAATGGAGCAGCGCGGGATTACGTTACTCTGTCCGGCGACCATGGACGATCTCCAGCCCTGCAATGGCGGCTGGACGTTGTCTTTAAGCGATGGGAACGCGGTGACGGCCGCGTTGGTGGTGGGCGCAGACGGCGCTAACTCGCAGGTGCGACAGATGGCCGGCATCGGTATTCATGGCTGGCGCTATGCGCAGTCCTGTTTACTGATCAGTGTGACCTGTGAACATCCTGCGGGTGACGCCACCTGGCAGCACTTTACCCCTCAGGGCCCTCGCGCTTTTCTGCCGCTGTTTGGTCATCATGCTTCTCTGGTGTGGTATGACTCTGCTGCACGCATTCGTCAGTTGCAGGCCATGCCGATGCTGCAGTTGGAAAAAGAGATCGCCAGCCACTTCCCGGCACGGCTGGGGCGTTTTCAGGCGCACGCAGCAGGCGGCTTTCCGCTGGTCCGTCGTCATGCCTTGCGCTATGTCTTGCCAGGGCTGGCTTTAGTGGGCGATGCCGCGCACACCATTAATCCGTTAGCAGGGCAGGGCGTGAACCTGGGTTATCGGGATATCGACGCACTGATGGATGTGCTGATTGACGCGCGTGGTAAAGCAGAAGCCTGGTCATCGGAACGGGTGCTGCTGCGTTATCAGCGCCAGCGCCGCAACGATAACCTGCTGATGCAGAGCGGGATGGACCTGTTCTATTTTACCTTCAGTAACCGCATTGGGCCGTTAAAGCTGGTACGTAATCTGGGATTGATTGCCGCTGAACATTCGGGCGTGCTGAAGCGCCAGGTATTACGATACGCATTAGGATTGTAAGCGCTCGCCACGCGTTGCACTGAGGTGATGCGTGGCTGTATCAGCAAATGCCAGATGCCAGATGCCAAAAACAACAAAGCCCGCAAAAGCGGGCTTTGTTGCTTAATTTGGCTGGGGTGCAGGGATTCGAACCCCGGAATGCTGGTATCAGAAACCAGTGCCTTACCGCTTGGCGACACCCCAATGGTGTCAAATCAAATTGTCTTAAAATGGCTGGGGTGCAGGGATTCGAACCCCGGAATGCTGGTATCAGAAACCAGTGCCTTACCGCTTGGCGACACCCCAAAAAAATGGTGGCTACGACGGGAATCGAACCTGTGACCCCAGCATTATGAGTGCTGTGCTCTAACCAGCTGAGCTACGTAGCCAAATTGTACTGCCTTTCGATGATGGCTGGGATACCTGGATTCGAACCAGGGAATGCCGGTATCAAAAACCGGTGCCTTACCGCTTGGCGATATCCCATTCGTCCCACTCGCAGCCACGAGATTCATCGAAATTGGCTGGGGTACCTGGATTCGAACCAGGGAATGCCGGTATCAAAAACCGGTGCCTTACCGCTTGGCGATACCCCATCCATGCTGCCGAATCATGAAATGGTGCGGGAGGCGAGACTTGAACTCGCACACCTTGCGGCGCCAGAACCTAAATCTGGTGCGTCTACCAATTTCGCCACTCCCGCAGAAAAAAGATGGTGGCTACGACGGGAATCGAACCTGTGACCCCAGCATTATGAGTGCTGTGCTCTAACCAGCTGAGCTACGTAGCCATCTTTTTTTCGCGCAACCTTCATCGGCGTTGCGGGGCGCATTATGCGGAGTTGACTACACAGCGTCAACAAGTTTTTTGCCGTTTTTTGCCTTCAAACGCCTGTTTGTCTGGCTTATAACCAGGCTGATGCTTTATTCGGCAATTTTTCAGTGAATACAACGCCAATAACAAAAAAAATGGGCCGTATTCGGCCCATTACGCACTCAGTATAGCACTTATTTATAAGCGGACTGGTGCACGCCTACGGCGCGTCCTGACGGGTCATCCATGTTTTTGAATGCCTCATCCCACTCAATGGCTTTCGCCGATGAACAGGCAACAGACGGGCCGCCCGGGACGCATTCAGCCGCGCTCGGCAACGGGAACAGTTCTTCAAAGATTTCGCGATAAAGGTAGGCTTCTTTTGAGCCCGGCGTGTTGTGTGGGAAACGGAAGTGCGCCGTCGCCAACTGCTGATCGCTGACCTGTTTCGCCGCCACTTCTTTCAGCGTGTCGATCCAGCTGTAGCCAACGCCATCGGAGAACTGCTCTTTCTGGCGCCATGCCACACTTTCTGGCAGGTAGGACGAGAAGCATTCACGCAAAATGTGTTTTTCCATCTTACCGTTACTGCCGCACATCTTGTCCTGTGGGTTGATGCGCATAGCCACATCAAGGAATTTCTTATCCAGGAAAGGCACGCGGGCTTCAACGCCCCAGGCCGACATGGCTTTGTTGGCGCGTGCGCAGTCAAACATGTGCAGGGCCAGCAGTTTGCGAACGTTTTCCTCGTGGAACTCTTTCGCGTTCGGTGCCTTATGGAAGTACAGATAACCGCCAAAGACTTCGTCAGCACCTTCGCCTGACAGCACCATTTTGATGCCCATCGCTTTGATTTTACGCGACATCAGGTACATCGGCGTGGAGGCGCGAATCGTCGTCACATCATAGGTTTCGATGTGGTAAATCACGTCACGAATGGCATCAAGGCCTTCCTGCACCGTGAAATGAATTTCATGGTGGACCGTACCTAAATGCTCGGCCACCAGCTTTGCAGCTTTCAGGTCCGGTGAGCCTTCCAGGCCGACGGCAAAGGAGTGCAGCTGCGGCCACCAGGCATCGCTCTTATCCTGATCTTCCACTCGCTTAGCGGCAAAACGCTTGGTCACCGCTGAAATGATGGAGGAGTCCAGACCGCCTGACAGCAGCACACCATAAGGCACATCTGACATCAGGTGGCTTTTTACGGATTCTTCCAGCGCATGTTTCAGCTCGGCTGCATCAGTCACGTTGTTTTCAATGTTCTGGTATTCCATCCAGTCACGCTGCCAGTAACGACGGATTTCACCCTCGGTGCTGGAAAGGTAGCTTCCTGGCGGGAATTCTTTGATTGAACGACACACCGGCACCAGCGCTTTCATTTCTGAGGCGACAAACAGGTTACCGTGCTCATCGTTGCCCATATAAAGCGGGATGATGCCGATATGGTCACGGCCAATCAGATAGGTGCGTTTTACGCTGTCATACAGGATAAAGGCAAACATGCCTTCCAGCTCGTCAAGGAAATCGACGCCTTTCTCCTGATACAGCGCCAGAATCACTTCACAGTCTGAACCGGTCTGAAAAGCATAACGATCGCTTAATTTTGCTCGCAGAGCCTGATGGTTATAGATCTCGCCATTCACTGCCAGTACGTGGGTGTGGTCAGCGTTATACAGCGGCTGTGCGCCGTTGTTCACGTCAACAATTGAGAGGCGCTCATGAGCAAGAATGGCATGATCGTCAGCGTAAACGCCTGACCAGTCCGGCCCACGGTGACGCATCAAACGTGAGCTTTCCAATGCTTTTTTGCGTAACTCAACGGGATCGCTTTTCAGATCCAGCACACCAAAAATAGAACACATATCTGACTCCTGAACTCACCTGCGGCGATGTAATTTTACGTTTGTCCGGCAGCCTGTCGCTGCGTGATGTATAAGAAAATGCGTTATTTCCCACCCTCAATGCAAGAGGAATCGTCTTTTGCTGATGAAAATGTTGGTGGCGAGCGACTAATATTGAATTTCATCTAATGAAATAAGGTTTTTATTGACGGATCGGCAATGAAATGGAATTTCAGCACGCTTTTTGAACGCTGATAATGGCTTTAACGGGCCAGAAAGGGGAGACGCACCGCCTGTTTTGCCAGTGCGTCATAAGAGAAAGGCATTAAAACAGGTCGATATCCGCGACAGACGGGAAGATCCAGTCGGGGCGGAAAGGCATAGCATCGATATCGGTAAGGGTAGAAACCCCTGAAAGCACCAGAATCGTTTCCAGACCGGCCTGAAAACCGGCCAGGATATCGGTGCGAAGATTATCGCCCACGATGACCGTTTCCTCTGAATGGGCCTGCATCTTGTTCAGCGCGGCACGCATAATATAGGGGCTGGGTTTCCCGACATAAAACGGCCTGCGACCGGAGATTTTCTCAATACCGGCACAAAGTGCGCCGCAGGCTGGCACGAAGCCCCGGGCATGGGTATCCGGGTTCGTTGCGATGAAACGCGCACCGTTTGCCACGAAGAAGGCCGCCTTATGCATCATATCCCAGTTAAATGAGCGGGTTTCACCGACAATCACGAAGTCCGGGTTGACATCAGTGATGGTAAAACCGGCTTTATACAGCTCGTGTACCAGCGCGCCCTCGCCAATCACATAGGCTTTTTTGCCTTCCTGCCGACGCAGAAAGTCAGCGGTAGCCATGGCGGAGGTGTAAAACACCGAATCCGGTATTTCAATGCCTGCCGAGGAAAACCGGTTCGCTAAATCGCGCGCCGTCTGTGAAGGATAATTAGTCAGCACCACCAATGGCATATCTTTCGCCAGAATGCGCTGCAAAAACTCCTGCGCGCCGGGTACCGCCGTATTGTCGTGCATCAGCACGCCATCAATGTCACAAATTACATTTTTAATCGTCATAAATGGGTTCCGATGCGCGCAGCCATGCGTCAGGCTGCGCTTAGTCTTCCAAAAGATGTTGCAGCAGAATGCCGTTTAACATCGCCCGTTTTGCCAGGGCAAATGCGCCGATGGCGGAGCGATGATCAAGTTGAGAACGCACCACAGGCAGATTTTTACGAAAGGCTGCCAGTGCCTGCGTATTAATGCAACTTTCAATGGCCGGCAGCAACACGCGTTCAGCTTCAGTAATTTCGCCGGCCAACACAATTTTTTGCGGATTAAACAGGTTAATGGCAATGGCAATGGCTTTACCCAGATAGCGACCGACATGCTCAATGACCTCACTTGCCAGCGCATCGCCCTGATTAGCCGCCTGACAGATTTGTGGCATCTGGCAGGCGTCCTGCGTCAGTACACTGGGATAACCTTTATTCAGCAACTCTCTGACGCGGTGTTCGATGGCACCGTTAGCCGCGAGGGTTTCGAGACAGCCAAAGTTACCGCAATGACAGCGCTCGCCCAGCGGATCGACCTGAATATGACCGATTTCACCGACGTTGCCATTACTGCCCAGAAAAATCTGTCCATTGGCAATAATCCCCGCACCGGTTCCCCGATGCAGCCGCACTAATATCGAGTCGGCGCAGTCACGCGTTGCCCCAAAATAGTGCTCAGCCAACGCCAGGCTGCGGATATCATGCCCAACAAAGCTGGTAACGTTAAAGCGGTTTTTCAGGTTTGCCACCAGGGGCCACTGATCCACATTAATGTGCGGCATATAGCGAATAACGCCATTAAGGGGATCGACAAGGCCTGGCAGGATCACTGAAATGGCGATCAGCTCACGAATTTTGGCTTCGCTCTGCTGAATAAAATGCGCGATGGCCTCGAACAGCGCCAGCTCCAGCGTTTCCTGCGTGGTTTGCGGCAGGGGATAATCCTGCTGAGCCAGTGATTTACCGCTCAGATCGAACAGCGTTAAGGTCGCATCGTTGCGGCCAAGGCGCACACCAATGGTATGGAAGTGACGGGTTTCAGTGACGATGGAAATGGCGCGGCGACCGCCGGTGGATGCCTGTTGCTCCACCTCTTTGATCAGGCCGCGCTCAATAAGCTGGCGAGTGATTTTCGTCACGCTGGCGGGAGCGAGTTGGCTGAGATCCGCAATCTGAATGCGTGAAATCGGTCCCTGTTGATCGATTAACCGATAGACGGCTGCGCTGTTCAGTTGCTTGACAAGATCGACATTTCCAATTTGTGTCTGGCCGCCAGTGGTCATTCAGTGCTTACTCGCTCAGGACGTTATCTCCATTGACTAACGTCTTTATAATTTTAAAGTCGCGTGTAAAGACGGTCAGGTTGGCGATTTTTCCTGCCTGAAGGGAGCCTGACTGCTTTTCTACGCCCATTGCCCGTGCCGGATAAAGCGAGGCCATACGCAGCGCTTCATCCAGTGGAATGCCGGCATGCTCAACGCTGTTTTGCACGGCTTCGATCATGGTCAATGCTGAACCGCTTAGCGTGCCATGCTCATCAACGCATAATCCACCACGATAATATATTGTTTTACCAGCAAAAATAAATTTATCGATTGCGGCACCTGCGGGGGCAGTGGCATCGGTCACCAGAACCAGCTTGTCACCCTTGATGCGCTTGGCATTACGAACGTTAGCGTAATGGACATGTAAACCGTCTGCAATAATGCCGCAGTATACATCAGGCGCATCAAACAGCGCACCGATAAGGCCGGGTTCACGTCCTGCAAAGGTCGGCATAGCATTATAAAGGTGCGTGGCAAAGCGAATACCGGCAGCAAAACCCGCCTTGGCTTCTTCAAAGGTAGCATTGGAATGGCCCGCTGAAACCACAATGCCGGCTTCGCTGAGTTGACGAATCACGGCGCTTCCGACAACTTCCGGTGCCAGCGTAACCTTACTAATCACGTCAGCATTGTCACACAGGAAATCCACCATCCGCGGATCTGGCTTACGGATGAGCGCAGGATTGTGCGTTCCCTTTTTGACCACATTCAGCCAGGGACCTTCCAGATGTAATCCCAGCAGATGGTGGGGATATTTCTGCAAAAAGGCGCGCATGGTTTCCACGGCGCGCACCATCAGTTCATCACTGCTGGTAATCAGCGTCGGCAGAAAACTGGTGCAGCCGGACTTAACGTTGGCCCGGTGCATGGTTTCCAGCGTTTCCACGCTAATGGCATCGATGTCGTCATTAAACTGCACGCCTCCGCAGCCGTTGAGCTGCAGATCAATAAAGCCGGGCGCGATAATTGCGCCTCCGACATCCTGCTGTTCAATGCCTGGCGGCAACGCTGCCAGGGGGCAAACGCGCTCAATTTTGCCGTCAGCGATGACCACGGCATGATTATCAAAAATGTCATCGCCGCTATAGATACGGCCGTTCACTAATGCGTACATCTTATTCTCCCGGCTTGCCTGCCGTTAATGCGTCTAACCGCAGGTGGCGTAATGACTGTATTAAACGCCCTGCATATTTTCCGCTTCCATTTCACGGAAGTATTTCACCGTTTTGACTTTCAACTCCATGGTGGCGGGTTCATCACAGACCACCACGGATTTAGCATGAAGCTGGAGACAGCTGATCGTCCACATGTGGTTGACATTACCTTCCACGGCTGCCTGCAGCGCCTGGGCTTTAACATGACCCGTGACCAGGATCATCACTTCTTCGGCATCCAGCAGCGTGCCAACGCCTACGGTAAGCGCGTACTTTGGCACCTGATCCACATCACCGTTGAAAAAGCGCGAATTTGCTACGCGCGTATCGTGAGTCAGGGTTTTGATTCGGGTCCGGGAAGACAGAGAGGAGGCCGGTTCATTGAACGCAATATGTCCATCATTGCCAACGCCACCCATAAACAGGTGAATTTTACCCAGTGTCCGAATTTTATCTTCGTAACGGCGACATTCTGCGTCAATATCTGGCGCATTACCATTCAGCAGGTTGATATTTTCTGGTTGTATATCAACGTGGTCAAAGAAATTACGGTACATAAAACTGTGGTAGCTTTCCGGGTGCTCTTTAGGCAAGCCAACGTACTCATCCATATTGAAGGTCACGACGTGTCTAAAGCTAACCTGGCCCGATTTGTGCATGTCAATCAGGTGTTTATAGGCTTCAAGTGGGGTTCCGCCGGTTGGCAATCCCAGGATAAAAGGCTTGTCAGCGCTCGGATTAAACGCATTAATACGATTCACAATATGGCGCGCTGCCCATTTGCCGACCTGCGTGGGTGTGGATAAAGGAATCAGTCTCATGTTGCACCTCGAATGTGAGTTAATGATCTGACGCGCAGTAAACATGTGGGTGAAGCCTAAAATGCAGGCTCAAAGGCAGAGGAATCAGCGCGTCTTGATATTTCGCATCATAAAATAAGTCGGTCTTTAAAGCCAGTAAGAACGTCCTTAAAAATCGATTTTTGGTGATAATTGTCACAGATAGCAGCTATTAATTTGTGAAGCGAATTAAATTATTATTACACTCTACAGCATTGAGTGTAATGCCGTCAGAGGCTTGCTGCTGACATAACAACATTAAGCGGCAGCAAAGCTATAAAGTCAGTTTAAAGGGGGATGGGTCAATGTTAAGTTACTTACAACGAGTGGGGCGGGCGCTAATGGTGCCGGTCGCCACTTTGCCTGCTGCAGCAATATTGATGGGGATCGGCTACTGGATAGATCCGGACAGTTGGGGGGCGGGCAATGCCTTTGCCGCACTGCTGATCAAGTCCGGTGGTGCGATTATCGAAAACATGTCGGTCCTGTTCGCGATTGGCGTGGCGTATGGCATGTCAAAAGACAAAGACGGCGCGGCCGCGCTCACTGGCTTTGTCGGCTTCCTGGTGGTCACCACGCTGTGTTCACCTGCTGCTGTGGCGATGATCCAGAAAATACCGGTGGCTGAGGTACCGCCTGCCTTCGGTAAAATCAGTAACCAGTTTGTCGGTATTCTGGTCGGGGTGCTGTCGGCGGAAGTGTATAACCGCTTTAGCCATGTTGAACTGCCGAAAGCGTTCTCGTTCTTCAGTGGTCGTCGCCTGGTGCCTATCCTTGTGTCTTTCCTTATGATCCTGGTGGCGTTCATCCTGATGTATATCTGGCCATTAATTTTTAATGGTCTGGTCAATTTTGGTGAGCACATTCAGAAGCTGGGATCGGTGGGTGCGGGAGTTTACGCCTTCTTTAACCGCCTGTTAATTCCGGTTGGCTTACACCATGCGCTGAACTCCGTTTTCTGGTTTGACGTGGCAGGGATTAACGATATTCCTAAGTTCCTCGGCGGCGCTCAGTCGCTGGCGAATGGTACGGCAATACCTGGGATCACCGGCCGTTATCAGGCAGGTTTCTTCCCAATCATGATGTTCGGTTTGCCTGGTGCCGCGCTGGCGATTTACCACTGCGCGCGTCCTGAAAATCGGGTGAAAGTCGGGAGTATCATGCTGGCTGCGGCCTTCGCCTCGTTTTTCACCGGTATTACCGAGCCGCTGGAATTCTCCTTTATGTTCGTTGCACCCGTGCTGTATGTGATTCATGCCGTGCTGACAGGCATTTCCGTGTTTATTGCGGCTAGCATGCACTGGATTGCGGGCTTTGGCTTCAGCGCGGGGCTGGTGGATTTGGTGCTGTCTACCCGGAACCCACTGGCAACCCACTGGTACATGCTGATTCCGCAAGGTCTGGTGTTCTTCGTCATCTATTACGTTGTGTTCCGTTTCACCATCAAAAAATTCAATCTGATGACGCCTGGCCGCGAGCTGGCGGTTGCCGGGGATGAAACCGATGGTTATGACGTGAATGTCGACACCACCGATAATGGCGAAAGTGCGACCGAATCGCTGGCGCGTCGTTATATCGGTGCAGTGGGCGGTTCAGAAAACTTAACCGCTATTGATGCCTGTATTACTCGTTTGCGCCTGAATGTGAAGGATGCCAGCCAGGTCAATGAAGGCGTGGCAAAACGCCTTGGCGCATCAGGTGTAATCCGCCTGAACAAACAGAGTGTCCAGATTATCGTGGGTACGCAGGCGGAAAGCATTGCCATGGCCATGAAAAAAGTGCTGGTGAAAGGTCCGGTCGCGGCAGCAGCTGCCAGTAGCGCCAGCGCGCCAGCAGCGACCAGCGACGTCAAACCGCAGGCCGTACTGAACAGCGAAAAACGCGTTATCGCGACTTTAGTGGCGCCCGTGAGCGGCGAAGTCGTGTTGTTGGATGCGGTACCGGATGACGCCTTCGCCAGCAAAGCGGTCGGCGACGGTGTAGCGATCAAACCGAGCGATAAGCGCGTCGTTGCCCCGATTGCGGGCACGGTGGTGAAAATCTTCAACACAAACCACGCTTTCTGTCTGGAAAGCGAAAACGGCGTAGAAATCGTGGTGCACATGGGGCTGGATACCGTTGCGCTCGGCGGTAAGGGCTTTACCCGTTTAGTGGAAGAGGGCGCTCAGGTGACGGCAGGCCAGCCGGTACTGGAGATGGATCTTGATTACCTTAATGCGAATGCCCGCTCGATGATCAGTCCGGTGGTGGTCAGTAATATCGAAGACTTCTCGGGTTTGACGCTGTTGACCCAAGGCGAGGTCGTAGCAGGCGAAACGCCGCTGTATGAAATAAAAGGCTAATTCGCTGTATCCACAACAAAAGGCAGGAAGCGATTCCTGCCTTTTTTATTTTAAACGCCCAACAAACGGTTGTTTCTCTGCAACGCTTTGTGGATCATACCCGGATATTACGTGGTATAAACCACCCATTCTACGCGTTGAGGATTTTGAGATGAGTGAGGCTGAAGCCCGCCCAACTAACTTTATTCGTCAGATTATTGACGAGGATCTGGCAAGCGGGAAGCACAGCACTGTGCACACCCGTTTCCCGCCAGAGCCAAATGGTTATCTGCACATCGGTCATGCTAAATCAATCTGCCTGAATTTTGGAATTGCTCAAGATTATCAAGGTGAGTGCAATCTGCGTTTTGACGATACCAATCCGGTTAAAGAGGATATGGAATTTGTTGAATCCATCAAGCGCGACGTGCAGTGGTTGGGTTTTACATGGAGCGGCGACGTTCGTTATTCATCTGACTATTTTGATCAGCTTTACCACTATGCGGTGGAACTGATTGGCAAAGGCCTGGCCTACGTAGATGAACTGACCCCGGAAGAAATCCGTGAATACCGTGGCACCTTAACCGCACCGGGCAAAAACAGCCCTTACCGCGATCGCAGCGTGGAAGAAAACCTCGCCCTGTTTGAAAAGATGCGCAACGGTGAATTTGCAGAAGGCAAAGCCTGTCTGCGTGCAAAGATCGACATGGCCTCAAGTTTTATCGTCATGCGCGATCCGGTGCTGTACCGCATTAAGTTTGCCGAACATCATCAAACCGGCAACAAGTGGTGCATCTACCCGATGTACGACTTTACCCACTGTATTTCCGATGCGCTGGAAGGCATTACGCATTCGCTATGTACGCTGGAATTCCAGGATAACCGCCGCCTGTATGACTGGGTGCTCGATAACATCACGATTCCGGTTCATCCGCGTCAGTACGAATTTTCGCGTCTGAATCTGGAATATGCCGTGATGTCAAAACGCAAACTCACGCAACTGGTCAGTGAAAAGCATGTGGAAGGCTGGGACGATCCGCGTATGCTAACGGTGTCCGGCCTGCGTCGTCGTGGTTATACCGCAGCTTCGATTCGTGAATTTTGTCGCCGTATTGGCATCACCAAGCAGGACAACATTGTTGAAATGGCCTCGCTGGAATCCTGTATCCGCGACGATCTCAACGAAAATGCACCACGTGCGATGGCGGTGTTGGAGCCGGTGAAGCTGGTGCTGGAAAACCTGCCTGCGGGTCATAACGAAGTGCTCAGCATGCCTAACCATCCGAACAAACCTGAAATGGGTACACGTGAAGTGCCATTCAGCCGTGAGATTTGGATCGATCGGGCCGATTTCCGTGAAGAGGCGAACAAGCAATATAAACGCCTGGTTCTGGGGAAAGAGGTTCGCCTGCGTAATGCCTACGTGATCCGTGCTGAGCGCATTGCAAAAGATGAAGAGGGCAACATTACCTGCATCTATTGCACCTGTGATGTGGATACGCTGAGTAAAGATCCGGCTGACGGCCGTAAAGTTAAAGGCGTTATCCATTGGGTTTCTGCTGAACATGCGCTGCCTGCAGAGTTTCGTCTCTACGATCGCCTGTTTAGCGTGCCCAATCCCGGTGCGGCAGACGATTTTCTGACCACAATCAATCCGGATTCGCTGGAAATCAAACAAGGTTTTGTTGAGCCAGGCCTGCGTGACGCGGCAGCCAGTGCACCTTACCAGTTCGAGCGTGAAGGCTATTTCTGTGCCGACAGCCTGTATTCCACGCCGGCGCAGTTAGTGTTTAACCGTACCGTCGGTTTACGCGATACCTGGACGAAAATCGGCGAATAACCGACGCGTCATTTTCATCACTGGATAATCAAAAGGGCGACTTATCGCCCTTTTTTGTTATGGATATTTTTTTTAACGCCGACATTTCTTCTGCGCACCTCAACAGCCATTAATTTTATTTTTGTGGAACCGCTCTCAGTTTAATTTTTTTAATAAATTTCCAGATGTTAATTCTTTTTTTTCAGGTACGCTAACCCTCTGAAGTCTCAGTTTGTGGGTTTAAAAGGAAAAATGACGGTTTTCGCACAGGAAGCTAAACACAGCGTTGTCGTGTTACATCAGCTTATTGAACATATTTTTAATCATCGTCATGCCAGTGGCGACAGCTTTCATCTGCTGCTCTCTCACTTTCATCCTGACTTTCGCATGGTCACGCCCCAGGGAAAGCAGCTGAATCTGAATGAGGTCGAAGATTTGTTTCGTCGATTGCAGGGGGCAAGGGAGGGGATGCGCATCGCGACCAGCGAACACGTGATTCTTTCAGAGCACGCCAACGAAGTGACGATTCAGTACCGTGAATTGCAAATGATGAACGGAGAAAACAAAAGCCGTATTTCGCTGGCGATTCTGGATTGCACCACCTCTGTTCCTCGCTGGCGCTATCTGCAGGAAACGCTGGTGGTCTGACTGACAGGCATAAAAAAGCCGATGCAAGCATCGGCTTTTTTACTTCAAAACGGAAAGAGGTTATTTGTCGTGCAGTGTTTCGTCTTCACGGCAGTCGCCCAGTGCACAGTGACCGTACAGGTACAGGCTGTGGTTGGTGAGCTTAATACCGTGACGCGTCGCGATCTCACGCTGACGCGTCTCAATAGATTCATCACTAAACTCAATCACTTTACCGCAATCCAGGCAGATCAAGTGATCGTGATGGTGCTGCTGTGTCAGCTCAAACACCGATTTACCGCCTTCAAAGTTATGGCGGGTTACGATGCCTGCATCATCGAACTGGTTAAGGACACGGTAAACCGTGGCCAGTCCGATCTCTTCGCCCATGTCGAGCAGGCGTTTATACAGATCTTCCGCGCTGACGTGATGGCATGCAGGTTCCTGAAGCACTTCCAGAATTTTAAGTCTGGGCAATGTGACTTTCAGGCCAGCCTTCTTTAATGCGGTATTGTTGTCAGTCATGCGGATATTGTCCTGTTACTTTAGTCACTCTTGTGGCACGTAGCCTGTATGTCGATCGACCGCCATTCTCATTTGCGTCTCATTATAGAACTGATGCGCTGAAATGAAAACCGATGCTCCTGCGGTGCGCCAGCGGCGATGTTCGCTGCACATGGCATGGAGAGCGGATGCTGGCATTTCGCGTTTTGTCATCTCAGTTCCAGGGAAATAAGCAGATGATCGATGCGGGTATTCTACAGATTAAATGGGGAAAGTTACAAAAATGTAGCTATTATTTTTATAGGAAAAGACATTCGCCCAGTGTGAACCTGCGTCCACACTGAGCTCAGCGCGATCAGGCTTCAATAATTTCTTTCAGCTGCAGCTCATCAAAAATCTGCTTCACCCATTTCTCAACGCGTTCGTTGGTCAGCTCTGGCTGACGATCTTCGTCAATGGCCAGGCCAAGGAAATGGTTATCGTCTGCCAGACCTTTTGAGGCTTCGAAATGGTAGCCCTCGGTCGGCCAGTGACCCACGATGATGGCACCGTTAGGTTCGATAATGTCACGAATGGTGCCCATGGCGTCACAGAAGTATTCTGCGTAGTCTTCCTGATCGCCACAGCCAAACAGTGCAACCAGCTTACCGTTGAAGTCGATCTCTTCCAGAGTAGGGAAGAAGTCATCCCAGTCGCACTGTGCTTCGCCATAGTACCAGGTGGGAATGCCCAGCAGCAGGATGTCAAAGGCTTCTAAGTCTTCTTTAGTGCTTTTCGCGATGTCGTGAACTTCTGCAACGTCTTTACCCAGTTGTTTCTGGATCATTTTTGCAATGTTTTCGGTGTTACCGGTATCGCTGCCAAAGAAGATGCCTACGATTGCCATGGGTAAAATAACCTCTTAAATCCTGATGATAGAATGAATGCCGAAGCCTATTCAGCAAATAATAGCAGACCGGGCAAACGGGCGGAACGTGTAAAGCCGCGACATTTGTTTCTGTGTGCGGTTTACGCGCGTTAGTCCAGTTTGAGCTGTGCCAACAGCATTTGTTCAATTAATTCGCTGCGGCTGAGATTACGCTGTTCAGCCAGCATGTTCAGCGCTTCCACCGCATCGCTGTTCATTTTGAGTTCGACACGGCGAAGCCCGCGCCCTTTGTCACGTTTCAGTTGATTGCGTTTGTTGATACGCAGTTGTTCATCGCGCGTGAGCGGACTGGTTTTGGGGCGACCAGGGCGACGCTCGTTAGCGAACAGATCGAGCGTAGTGCGGTCAGTGTGTTCTTTTGCCATGACTTAATACAACTGAATGGGCGCGAACGAGGCGTTTCCGCTGCGCAGATTAAATTATTGACTCTTCCCGCGGGTAAGTTGCCCCACGGCAAAAATTTAGCGCGCCATCATACTCCAGGCTAACCACGGACGCCAATCTTAAACTTTTACAGCCAGTTAAGCCGTTTTAAAGTGCAAAAAAGCGTCGAATACTGCGTAAAACCGCATCCGGTTTTTCAGCGTGCACCCAATGCCCGGCACCGCCGATAACATGCGCATGGGCGGAGGGAAACTGCCGGAGTATCGCATCACGGTACTGGTTATCCAGATAGGGCGAATCGCCACCGCGAATAAACAGCGCAGGATGGGGCCAGGCCGGCACGTCTTGCCAGCCGGCGATCAACGCATAGTTGTCCCACAATACTGGCACATTAAAACGCCATTCGCCGTTGCTGAAGGATTTCAGGATGAACTGAATCACGCCGTCTTCATGGATGTGCGTACGCATGACCTCTGCGGCTTCACTGCGCAAAGTGACGCCCGCCGCCGTGACCGCACGGATAGCAGCAAAGATCTCATCGTGCCGACGTGTCTGGTAGTCAACCGGGGCGATATCGATCATCACCATCTGTTCTATGCGATCCGGTGCCAGTGCGCTCATCGCCATGGCAATTTTACCGCCCATGGAGTGACCGATGACTGATACCTGAGCGATCCCCTGCGCATCCAGTGTGTCCAGCATATCCTGCGCCATGACAGTGTAGTTCATCTCGTCAGCGCGCGGCGATAACCCATGATTACGCACATCAACCTGAATCAAGGGGCGATCGTCTTTAAGCCCACGGGCCAGTATGCCAAGGTTATCGAGACTGCCAAACAGACCGTGAATAAGCAGGACAGGCGTGGAATCAGCAGGAGATTGTTCAGTTTGCAGACGGGCATTCAAAATCATAGCAAAGTTCTTAAGTGTGAGACCTGAGCTTAGGTTATCATGGTTTCACCTTTTCAGGCGCGCTGCTTCCAGCGGCATTAGGACATATTCTGACTTTTGCCCATAAACCGTTTGAATGCTATCAGCCTGTCTGAATTTAACTTTATAATCTTCATGTTAGAACCTGCCCCCTTTCTGAAATGCCTGCGAGCACGTCGGGATTTTCAGAAAATCGCTGGTTCTGTCGTGAGCAAAAAAACCGTACGGAATAAGATGAAAACGATCGAAGTTGACGAAGAGCTCTACCGTTATATTGCCAGCCACACGCAACATATTGGCGAAAGTGCATCCGATATTCTGCGCCGTATGCTGAAGTTCACGGCCGGTCAGTCAGCGACTGTGACTGACGCGCAGCCTGTTGCCGCATCGGCACCCTCAAAAGCGGCACAGTCGGCGGGTAATGAATCGCGTCCCCAGGATCGTGTGCGTGCGGTGCGTGAATTACTGCTTTCTGATGAATATGCTGAGCAGAAGCGGGCGGTTAATCGCTTTATGCTAATCTTGTCAACGCTCTATCGTCTGGATACGGCGGCGTTTGCCGAGGCGACAACGTCGCTGCAGGGCCGCACGCGCATCTATTTCGCGGGCGATGAACACACGCTGCTACAAGGCGGTACCCATACTAAGCCGAAGCACGTACCCGGCACGCCGTACTGGGTCATCACCAATACCAATACCGGTCGTAAACGCAGCATGGTCGAACACATCATGCTGTCGATGCAGTTCCCTTCGGAACTGACAGAGAAAGTTTGCGGCACCATTTAAACTGAAGCGTCAGGGAGAAGCGCCAATGGCCAATCACCCCCGTGCCGGGCAGCCTGCCCAGCAGAGCGATTTGATTAACGTTGCACAATTAACTTCACAATATTATGTCCTGCAGCCCGATGTGGCGAACCTAGAACATGCGGTGAAATTTGGCACATCAGGCCATCGCGGTAGCGCAGGACGCCACAGCTTTAACGAAAAGCACATTCTGGCGATTGCCCAGGCGATTGCGGAAGAGCGAAGCAAGAACGGGATCACCGGTCCGTGCTACGTAGGCAAAGACACGCATGCGCTTTCTGAACCTGCGCTGCTGTCCGTGCTGGAAGTGCTGGCCGCAAACGGCGTGGACGTGATTGTTCAGCAGGACAATGGCTACACGCCAACGCCGGCGATTTCAAACGCCATCCTTGAGCACAACAAATCGGGTGGTCAGCTCGCGGATGGTATTGTCATTACGCCGTCGCACAATCCCCCCGAAGATGGCGGGATTAAATACAATCCGCCGAACGGTGGACCTGCCGATACCAACGTCACCAAAGTGGTCGAAGACCGCGCCAATCAGCTGTTGAAAGACGGCTTAAAAGACGTCAAACGTCTGCCGCTGGACCAGGCCTGGGCCAGCGGTCGTGTGGTCGAGAAAGATTTGATCCAGCCTTACGTTGAAGGGCTTTCACAGATCATTGATTTTCCCGCCATTCAAAAAGCGGGCCTGAAAATTGGCGTCGATCCGCTTGGTGGTTCCGGAATTGCCTACTGGCAGCGTATTGCGGAGCACTACAAACTTGACCTGACGTTGGTGAATGACGCAGTTGACCAGACTTTCCGCTTCATGCATCTGGACAAAGATGGCGTGGTGCGCATGGACTGCTCGTCCGAATGTGCCATGGCGGGCCTGCTGGCGTACAAAGACAAGTTCGATCTGGCCTTTGGTAACGATCCGGATTACGACCGCCACGGTATCGTCACGCCTGCCGGGCTGATGAATCCGAACCATTATCTGGCGGTGGCGATCAACTATCTGTTCCAGCATCGTCCACAGTGGGGCAAAGACGTTGCCGTGGGTAAAACCCTGGTATCCAGTGCCATGATTGACCGCGTGGTTAACGACATCGGCCGCAAGCTGGTGGAAGTGCCGGTTGGCTTTAAGTGGTTTGTCGATGGCCTGTTTGACGGCAGTTTTGGCTTTGGTGGCGAAGAGAGCGCGGGCGCATCCTTCCTGCGCTTTGACGGTACGCCATGGTCAACTGACAAAGACGGCATCATCATGTGCCTGCTGGCAGCGGAAATTACGGCCGTTACCGGCAAGAACCCGCAGCAGCACTATGATGAACTGGCCGCACGCTTTGGTGCACCAAGCTATAACCGTCTGCAGGCATCCGCCAGCTCGGCGCAGAAAGCGGCGCTGTCTAAGCTGTCACCTGAAATGGTCAGTGCGGATACGTTAGCGGGCGATCCGATTACCGCGCGCCTGACCGCTGCGCCAGGTAATGGCGCGTCTATCGGCGGATTGAAAGTCATGACGGAAAACGGCTGGTTTGCTGCCCGTCCATCGGGCACCGAAGATGCGTACAAAATCTATTGTGAAAGTTTCCTGGGCGCAGAGCACCGTGCACAGATCGAAAAAGAAGCGGTAGAGATTGTCAGCGAAGTGCTGAAAAATGCCTGATAAGCCAGTTAAATGAAAAAAGCGCCGCTGGCGCTTTTTTTTATGGCATAAAGCGGTAGCCGATGCCGGTTTCCGTTAACAGATGTACTGGCTGAGTAGGATTCGCCTCCAGTTTCTGTCGCAGGTGTCCCATATAGATGCGCAGGTAGTGGCTGTGCTCGACGGCGTTCGGCCCCCAGACCTGGCTTAACAGCTGACGCTGGGTCAACACTTTACCCGCGTTGTTCAGCAGGGTCGTCAGCAAGCGAAACTCTATAGGGGTGAGATGAACTTCCTCTCCGCCGCGCAGCACTCTGCGCGCCGCAATATCCACGGTGACATCGGCGAAGCTGACTTTAGGATCGGCATGTTGCCCGGCGTGGCGACGCAAAGCAACGCGCACCCGTGCCAGCAGTTCACCAATGCCAAAGGGTTTCGTCAGGTAATCATCAGCGCCTGCGTCCAGCGCATCGATCTTATCCTGCTCGTCGATTCGGGCCGACAGAACAATCACGGGCAGCGCGCTCCACTGGCGTAGTTCGCCAATAAAGGTTTTGCCGTCGCCGTCAGGCAGCCCGAGATCGAGAATGACCAGATCGGGTTTTCGCGTCGCTGCCTCGATCAGCCCGCGCTGCAGCGTCTCGGCATCGAAAACCTTCAGGCCTTCACTTTCCAGCGCGATGCGCACGAAGCGGCGAATTTCTTTCTCATCTTCAATGATTAAAACCGTGGTCACACCAAGCCTGCCATTGCCTGAAAAGGGAAAACACACTGTACCAACTTTTCAGTCGTTCGTCCGTGTTGCCATAAACCTGCCTCAAAGATCATCGCTACAACCGTTATTTAACCAAAATGTAACTAATTTTCAAATTGCCGAAAGAAGAACAAAAAAAGCTCAAATATAGTGGTCAGATGAGTAGTAAAATTACACAATCAGGCGTAATATTAGACGCAGATCACATTTAACCCCGATTTCGCGCCAGGAGGAATCCATGTACCGGACCTATTCACGCCATAAAATCATTTTGCGCCGTACGCTGGTTATCCTGTTGGGCCTGCTGGCACTGCCGGTCATGCTGTTTCGCCAGGATCGCGCACGTTTTTACAGCTATCTGCATCGTATGTGGTGTAAAACCAGCGCAAAACCGGTCTGGCTGGCGCAGTCTGAGGCCGCAGCCGGTATTTTTTGGTAAGCAGGCTGCGCTAACCGCATCCATCTGCTCACCGACAGGCCTGTTCTCTTGTTCGACTCGAAGGGAACGGGCTTTTTTTTAGGCGTTATCGCACTCTGCTTCATGGTGAAGGCTGATTTCCGTTATTTTTTGAGCTACACTTAAACCTCTACAAGTTTTCGGAGGTTGTACAAGTATGAGCGAAAAAATTCCGGTTGGAATCAGCGCTTGCTTGCTGGGTGAGAGCGTCAGATTTGATGGCGGCCACAAACGCCTGGCTTTCGCCACTGAGCAACTTACCCCATTCGTGCGTTTTGAACCTGTCTGCCCTGAAATGGCGATTGGCCTTCCTACGCCTCGTCCAGCGCTTCGCCTCGTTAAAACCGGCGATGATGACGATCTTCACCTGTGTTTTAGCAAAGAAGGCGGGGAAGATATCACCGATAAAATGCGCAACTGGTCCGAAAACCGGGTTAAATCTCTCCATCATCTTTGCGGCTACATTCTGTGTGCAAAATCACCCAGCTGCGGGATGGAACGCGTACGCATTTATGAACCGGCCACGAACAATAATCGCAAAGCGGGAACCGGCATTTTTACCGAATTTCTGCAACGTGAAATGCCCTGGTTGCCGCTTGAAGAAGATGGACGCCTGAACGATCCGGCGCTGCGCGAAAATTTTATTGGTCGCATCTGCGCGCTCCATGAGTTTTATCAGATGTGGAAAGCGGGCCTGACGCGCCACAGCCTGATTGCCTTTCACAGCCGCTACAAGCTGTTGCTGCTGGCCCATTCGCAAAAAAAATACCGTGAGCTGGGGCCCTTTGTCGCCTCAATGAACCAGTGGGAATCACTGGAGGCTTTTGCCTCTGAGTACCGCAACCGGCTGATGGATTTGATGTCTCAGCCCGCCTCTCGCACTAACCACACCAATGTTTTGATGCACGTTCAGGGATATTTCCGTAGTCAGTTAAGCTCGCCTCAGCGTAAAGAGCTGACGTCGCTGATTGACTGCTACCGCCAGGGAACGCAACCCCTGTTAGCGCCCATCACCATCCTCAAACACTACATGGCGGAATACCCACATCCGTGGCTGACGCAGCAGCGTTACTTCGATCCATATCCCGAAGCCCTGCGCCTGCGATATGGACAATGATTCAGGAGCATTATGACCACCCATTTAGTCTGGCTGCGAAACGATCTGCGCATTAACGATAATCTGGCACTGCACGCGGCCTGCAATCAACCGGATGCCAACGTGATTGCGCTGTTTATCGCAACGCCGGGACAGTGGCAACAACATGAGATGGCGCCCCGACAGGCCGCTTTCATTCACCAGAATCTGTGCATACTTCAGTCTTCCCTGGCGGAGCGGGGCATTCCGCTGCATTTTCATCAGTGTGATGATTTTGCGGCCAGCATCGGGTTCCTGGTCGAATTCTGCCAAAAGCAGCAGGTTGATCGGCTGTTTTATAACTATCAGTACGAAGTTAACGAACGTGAGCGGGACGCCAGGGCTGAAAAACGGCTGCATGAAGTGGACGTGGTTTGTCAGGGCTTTGATGACAGCGTACTGCTGTCGCCGGGGAGTATTCAAACCGGTGATGGCGAGATGTACAAAGTGTTTACGCCGTTCAGCCGCGCCTTTCTCCGTCGGTTACAGCAGGGGCTACCTGAGTGCGTACCCGCCCCTAAAGCCCGCGCAGGTGCGCCGCTTAGCGGACAAGGAAGTATCCCGCCTTTCGATTATCCCCACGCCGATATTGACGCGTCGCTGTTTCCGCCCGGTGAACAGGCGGCGATTAAGCGATTGCGTGAGTTCGCCAAAAAAGCGGTTCTCGATTATTCAGTGCAGCGCGATCTGCCTGCGCTGGACAGTACCAGTCGTCTGTCGGGCTATCTCGCTGTCGGCGTGCTCTCGCCACGGCAATGCCTGCATCGTATCCTCCATGAACAGCCGAAAGCACTGGATAACAGCCCGGCTACCGTATGGATCAATGAACTGATATGGCGTGAGTTCTATCGCCATCTCATCGTGGCGCACCCGCGTTTGTGTAAACATCAGCCCTTTGTCCACTGGACGCGCAATGTGGAGTGGCAACACAACAGTGCGCATTTCGAGGCCTGGAAAGCGGGTAAAACCGGTTATCCCATCGTGGATGCGGCCATGCGCCAGATGCATACGCTTGGCTGGATGCATAACCGACTGCGTATGATTACGGCCAGTTTTCTGGTTAAAGATCTGCTTATCGACTGGCGGGAAGGCGAGCGTTACTTTATGCAACAATTGATAGACGGTGATTTGGCCGCCAACAATGGCGGCTGGCAGTGGGCGGCCTCAACCGGAACGGATGCTGCACCCTATTTCCGCATTTTCAATCCGACCACCCAGGGCGAGCGCTTTGATAAAGCGGGTGAGTTTATCCGCCGCTATCTGCCTGAGCTGAGCGCGGTCCCTGATAGTGATATTCATCAGCCGCATCAATGGGCGCAGAAAAATAACAAGACACTCGATTATCCAGCGCCAATCGTGGAACATAAAGACGCACGTAAAAAGACACTCGACGCCTTTGAGCGCGCGAAGAACGCGGCCTGAGGCGGCAAGGAGCAGAAATGAATCATCATGAGTTAGAAAACATCGTCAACCAGCAGCTGGACACCCACAGCTTCAGCGATTACGCGCCAAACGGCCTTCAGGTAGAAGGGCGCGCCGAGGTAAAAACGGTGATTACCGGCGTCACCGCCTGCCAGGCGTTACTGGATGAAGCCGTGGCCCGTCATGCCGATGCGGTGCTGGTGCATCACGGTTATTTCTGGAAAAACGAGCCTGCGGTTATTAAAGGGATGAAGCGCCAACGGCTGCGTACCCTGTTGACTAACGATATTAATCTCTATGGCTGGCACTTACCGCTGGATGCGCACCCTCAACTGGGTAATAACGCGCAGCTGGCTAAACTGCTGGACATCAAGGTGATGGGCGAGATCATGCCGCTGGTGCCCTGGGGCGAATTTACCCAGCCAGTGACAGGTCAGCAACTGGCCCAGCGCATTACCGAGGTGCTGGGGCGTGAGCCGTTGCACTGCGGCGATAATGCGCCTGCTGAAATCCGCCGTGTGGCCTGGTGCAGTGGTGGCGGTCAAGGGTTTATCGACAGTGCGGCTGCCTTTGGGGTGGATGCTTTTATTACGGGTGAAGTGTCTGAGCAAACCATTCACAGCGCACGCGAGCAGGGCCTGCACTTTTTCGCCGCCGGTCATCATGCGACCGAACGGTGCGGCATCCAGGCACTGGGTGAGTGGCTGGCGACAGAGCATGGCCTTGATGTGACCTTTATTGATATCCCTAATCCTGCCTGATCCTGTGGGTTCTGTATAACGCGACAGAACCCAAATCTGTTGACACATCTCTGTCACTTTCGCATAACTACCTTCTTCAGGCCGCAACACCAGGGCCTGCTTTTGGACGCCAGCATGATGCCTGAGCGCAATCATTCAGTTTACCGGGAGGTGCGTGTTGCAAAAAACACGATGCTATATGCTGGGCGAACGTGCGGTGGTGCTGGAACTGGCACCGCCGGTTTCACTGGAAAGCCAGCAGCGAATATGGCACCTGAGCCACCGCGTGCAGTCACATGATGCGATACGGGACGTGATTCCCGGTATGAACAATCTCACCTTGCTGCTGCACGATGCGCCCGCTGATGCGCAGCAGGCGATCGAACAGCTCAACGACTGGTGGCAGGAAAGTGAGGCACAGGTCATCGAGTCCCGTGTAATGCAGATACCGGTTATCTACGGCGGTGAGGTGGGGCCAGACCTGACGCTGGTGGCGGAAAACGCCGGCATGTCAGTAACACAGGTGGTGGAGTTGCACAGCAGTCGCGATTACGACGTTTTTTTTATTGGTTTCCAGCCAGGATTTCCCTATCTGGCCGGGCTTGATCCTCGTCTGCACATGCCACGCCGTGCGGAACCCCGCGTTGTCGTCCCTGCCGGTTCGGTAGGGATTGGCGGGAGTCAAACGGGGGTTTATCCGTTAGCTTCGCCCGGCGGCTGGCAGCTCATTGGTCAAACCCAGCTGGCGCTCTTCACGCCACAGCAGCAGCCACCCACGTTGCTGCATCCGGGTGATAAAGTCCGTTTTGTTCCGCAAAAGGAAGGCATATGTTAACAATTCTTCGGGCGGGGCTGGCAACCAGTATTCAGGATTTCGGCCGCAATGACTGGCGGCAATACGGTATCGGCGTGAGTGGCGTTCTGGATCAGCCCGCCATGATCACGGCAAATTTACTGGTCGGTAATCCACCGGGCAGCGCTGTGCTGGAAATTGTCCTGGGTCAGTTCAAAGCAGAATTCAGACGTAATGGCTGGTTCGCCTTAACGGGGGCCGGCTGTCAGGCCGAACTGGATGGCAAGCCCGTCTGGACCGGTTGGCGGCTGCCGGTCAAAAAAGGTCAGGTGCTGGTGCTAAAGAAACCGGTCCACGGGATGCGCAGTTATCTGGCAATACAGGGCGGGTTCGATGTGCCGGACGTGCTGGGTTCATGCAGCACGGATTTGAAAGCCGGATTTGGCGGTTTTCAGGGGCGCACCTTGCAGGATGGCGATCGTCTTCCTTTAGGCCAGCCGGGGCAGCCTTTCACCCATAAAAAAGGTGTAAAGCAGTTGCTGTGGGGCAACCGCATTCGCGCGCTGCCGGGGCCGGAATATCACGAATTCAGTGAAGAGGCCCAGCAAAAGCTGTGGCGAGCGGCATGGACACTCAATCCACAAAGTAACCGCATGGGCTACCGCTTGCAGGGGCCTGCCTTGCAACGTGAAACCTCACGCGAGCTGTTATCCCATGGCCTGGTGCCGGGCGTCATTCAGGTGCCGGGTAGCGGGCAACCTATCGTATTGCTGGCCGATGCACAAACGACCGGCGGCTATCCGCGCATTGCCTGCATTATAGAGAGCGATCTCTACCATCTGGCGCAGATCCGTCTGGGGGAACCGATCCATTTTGTGCCCTGTACGCCACAGGAGGCGCGGGTAGCAAAACGGCAACAGCAGCACGCACTGGATCAAATAGCATGGGGACTGGCTAATGAAAATTGACTTAAACGCCGATCTGGGCGAGGGCGGCGACAGCGATCGTGCGCTGTTGCAACTGGTGAGCTCCGCCAATATCGCCTGTGGGTTTCACGCGGGCGATGCACAGACAATGCTGCAATCCGTGCGCTGGGCCAGCGCATTTGGTGTGGCGATTGGCGCACATCCCAGCTTTCCTGACCGTGAGAATTTTGGCCGCAGCGCCATGCAACTGCCGCCCGAAACCGTTTACGCCCAAATTATCTACCAGGTGGGCGCGCTGAAAAGCCTGGCGGAGAGCGAAGGGCAATCGCTGGTCCATGTAAAGCCCCATGGAATGTTGTACAACCAGGCTGCCGCCGATGCCGTGCTTGCGGACGCCATTGCCCGCGCCGTTAAGGCCGTCGATGCCGGACTGATTGTCGTGGGGCTGGCGAACAGCGAATCCATTCGGGCGGCGGCCCACTACGGCCTGAAAACCCGCGAAGAAGTGTTTGCCGATCGCGGTTATCTCAGTAGCGGTGCCCTGGTGCCACGGGGTCAACCTGGCGCGCTAATTGAAGAGGAAGCGCAGGCTATCGACCAGACCCTGGCGATGGTGCAGCAGGGGCGGGTAAAAAGCCTGAGTGGTGAGTGGGTTGCGGTCAATGCTCAAACCGTCTGTGTGCACGGTGATGGGGAACATGCACTGCAGTTTGCGCAACGATTACGTGCCAGCTTCGCCAATAACAATATTGCTGTAACCAGTCAATAAAGCGGCACAGCCGGGCTGATAAGCTCAGGCTTTTTTTCATATCTTACGAGGGGAAAATATGGATAGCGTAGTGAATCTCTGGCCACTCCTGGGCATTGCTGCCATCGTAGTCGGCTTCGTTTTGCGCTTTAATCCGGTGCTGGTGGTGATCGTCGCGGGCTTTGTCACCGGACTTGCCGCCATGATGCCGCTGGGCGATATTCTGCAAAAACTGGGTGAAGGTTTTCTGAATACCCGCAATCTGCCGCTTATCCTGCTGTTGCCACTGGCGGTGATCGGCTTACTGGAACGCCATGGTTTGAAACAGCGTGCCCAGACGTGGATTGCTCAGATTAAAACCGCGACGGCGGGGCGACTGCTTATCGTCTATCTGTTTGTGCGCGAAATAACCGCGGCACTGGGGCTGACCAGCCTCGGTGGGCATCCGCAAATGGTGCGGCCATTGCTGGCCCCGATGGCCGAAGGTGCCAGCGAAAGCCGGTACGGCGCACTGTCTCCTGAGATACGCCACCGCCTGCGTGCCATGTCTGCCGCAACGGATAACGTCGGTTTATTCTTTGGCGAGGACATCTTTGTCGCTTTCGGTGCCATCATCTTCATGCACAATTTTATGCAGGAATCCGCCGGTATTCAGACCGAGCCGCTGCATATCGCCTTATGGGGCATTCCGACGGCTGTCGCTGCCTTTTTGATTCACTCTGCGCGTCTGTTAAGGCTGGATCGTCAACTGGCACGTGAACTGAGCGCTATTAACAGTCAGACCAGCAAAGCCAAAGGAGCTCGCTAATGTTCCAGCAACTGTATTTGATGTGGCTGGCCGGCGTTATCTTGCTGGTGGTGGCCTTGTTGTCCTGGCGCGACAGCGCGAACCCGCGCCGTTTTACTACTGGACTGTTTTGGGGACTGTACGGCCTGATTTTTCTGGTGGGTGACTGGACCACGCGCTGGATGTCACAGCTTATGGGGTCAACAGAGAGCGGTACGCGTACCCTGCATATTACCGTCGGCGTTGCGGTCGTGCTGATGGGGTTGATTGCCGGATGTGGGGGCGTAAAACTCGGGCGCTATCATCAGCGCAGCGAAGAGGAAAAGCAGGCCAGCGCACAACGTCTCAAAAATAAACTCTTTCTGCCCGCCTTAGCGATTCCTGTCGTAACGGTTATTGGTGTCCTGGCCTTTAATAATATTCCCGGTTTACAGAGCGGGTTATTTGGACCAGGCAACCACTCTACGCTGGTCACGCTGTTTTCCATGACGGTGGGCTGCCTGCTGGGTTGGCTGATTGCCATGAAACTGACTCATGAAAAGCCGGTGCAGTCGATGCAGGAAACCCGACGCCTGCTGGATTGTGTGGGCTGGGCCTTTCTTTTACCGCAAATCCTGGCCACGCTGGGGCTGTTATTTACTGCTGCAGGTGTCGGCGGTGCCATTTCCCATATTACCGAACAGTATCTGGCGGTGGACAACCGCTTCATTGCGGTAACCGTTTACGCGGTCGGTATGGCGCTGCTGACAATGATCATGGGGAACGCCTTTGCTGCCTTCCCGATTATTACGGCGGGCATCGGTATTCCCATTCTGGTGCTGCAGCATGGTGGTAATCCGGCGGTGATGGCGGCAATCGGCATGTTTTCAGGCTACTGCGGTACGCTAATGACCCCGATGGCGGCCAACTTTAATATCGTGCCCGCCGCGCTGCTGGAGTTGCCAGATCGTAATGCGGTTATCAAAGCTCAGGTCCCGACCGGTGTGCTACTGTTAATCGTTAACGTTTTTTTACTCTATTTCCTGATGTTTCTGTGAGGCAGCATGAAAACGGTATTAATGACGGCGTTTGAACCCTTTGGTGGCGAATCCATTAATCCATCATGGCAGGCGGTGAGTGCGCTGGAAGGCCAGCAGATTGCCGGTGCGCGTATTATCACGCGCCAGTTACCGGTCGTGTTCAGCGAGGTGCTGGACGTGTTGTATCAGGTGCTGGATGAGATTAAGCCGGATGCCATTATTTCCGTCGGACAGGCCGGTGGGCGCAGCGATATCACCGTCGAGCGCATTGGCATTAATGTTGATGACGCGCGCATCCCCGATAACGCGGGTCATCAACCCGTGGATGAGCCGATTGTACAGGATGGACCGGCTGCCTATTTCTCACGCCTGCCGATCAAAGCCATCGTGGCTGCTGTGCGCAAAGCCGGAATTCCGGCCTCGGTGTCGCAAACCGCCGGCACCTTCACCTGTAACCGGGTGATGTACGGTTTGCTGCACTGGCTGCACCAACACGGCAGTGCGGCACGGGCGGGATTTATCCATATTCCTTACCTGCCTGAGCAGGCAGCGCATCATCCAGGCCAACCCAGCATGGCCGCCGCAACCGTGATCGAGGCGCTGAAAATTGCTGTACGCACCACGCTGGAAACCACCCAGGATCTCAAGGAAGCGGGTGGCGCAACCCATTAAGAGGACGAGTGATGCCAGAAGGACCGGAGATCCGCCGCGTGGCGGATCAGCTTGAAGTTGCCATTGTCGGTCAGCCTTTAACCGACGTCTGGTTTGCTTTTCCTGCGTTAAAAACCTACGAGCCAGCATTAGTGGGGGAGAAGGTGGCGTCAATTGAGACGCGCGGCAAAGCGCTGCTGACACACTTCAGCAACGGTCTGACGCTCTATTCTCACAACCAGCTTTACGGCGTCTGGCGCATTGTGCCGCCCGACGTGCAGCCAGAGACCCGGCGACAGTTACGCGTGCGTCTGGCAACAGCAGACCAGGCGATATTGTTGTACAGCGCCTCAGATATTGCGTTGCTGAATGCGGAAACGCTGGCCAGCCATCCGTTTCTCAATCGCATTGGGCCAGATGTGTTAAGCCACGCGCTGACGGTGGAGAACGTCACGCAGCGGCTGCTTTCAGCGCGGTTTCGTCGTCGCCAGTTTAGCGGCTTATTACTGGACCAGGCGTTTCTGGCTGGATTGGGTAACTATCTGCGTGCGGAAATCCTCTGGCTGGCACAGCTGCTGCCGCACCACAACGCGCAGTCACTGACCGGGTCACAGCTTGCTGCCTTCAGTGATGCGTTGCTCTCTGTGCCGCGTCATGCCTATCGTATGCGCGGGACAATGAAAAAGTATCACAGCGAAGCGGCCTTTCGCTTTGAGGTGTTCCACCGTCAGGGTAAGCGGTGTCGGCGCTGCGGTGAGACGATTGAAAAGGGAGTGTTATCCTCCCGACCGTTTTACTGGTGCCCGGGCTGTCAGATGTAAACGCCAGGCGGCTCTGACCGACAGCGTGGCAGCAAAACGATGGCTCAGGTTAATTCACAGGTTTCTGTTGCAGGACATCACGATGACGCCTGAAATTGTGACTGAACGACTGATATTAAAACCGCTGACGTTGCGGGACGCTGACGCGATGCAAGCGACGTTTCCCCGATGGGAAATCGTCCGCTACCTGATCGATTCGGTTCCCTGGCCTTATCCGGACGGGGCCGCCAGAGACTATATCGCCAATGTGGCCTTACCCGCCGTCGCTGCGGGAAAAGGCTGGTACTGGACGTTACGCCGCCGGGAAGAAGAACAGGTGATGATTGGGGCGATCTCCCTGATGGACACGCCGGACAATCATCGCGGCTTCTGGCTGGTACCGGAATGGCAGGGGCAGGGTTACATGACTGAGGCCAGCAATGCCGTTACTGATTTCTGGTTCAATGTGCTGCAAAAAACGGTACTGAGAACACCCAAAGCCGCGCCAAATCAACGTTCGGTCGCTATCTCGGTTAAAAGCGGTATGCGTTGTATCAGAACGGGAAAGCAACGCTATGTTTCAGGCGAACATGACTCCGAACTCTGGGAAGTGACGCGGGATGAGTGGCGCAAATTCAGAGCGGCTCAGGCTGGCGAAACAGCCGCGAAAAAGTAACATTGTGCCGTGATCAGACAGCATCTTTAGCGATAAGGTTAAACCTGTCCGTCCTCAACGGAACCTGCATCCTTCGGGCACAAAAAAACGGCTATGCCTTGTCAGCATAGCCGTTTTGTCGTTGATGGCCCGGTGCGATATTCGCCCAGGCGACAGGCTTATTTATCCAGCTGTGACGTAAAGTCGCGCTCGGTATAACCGGTATACAGCTGACGAGGACGGGCAATTTTCATGCCTTCGTCGTGCATCTCTTTCCAGTGGGCGATCCAGCCAACGGTACGAGCCATGGCAAAAATCACGGTAAACATGGAAGACGGAATGCCCATGGCTTTCAGGATAATACCGGAGTAGAAGTCCACGTTTGGATAGAGTTTACGCTCGATGAAGTACGGGTCGTTCAGCGCAATGTGTTCCAGCTCCAGCGCCACTTCCAGCAGGTCATCTTTCATGCCCAGCTCGTTCAGCACTTCATGACAGGTTTCACGCATGACGGTTGCGCGTGGGTCATAGTTTTTGTAAACGCGATGACCAAAGCCCATCAGGCGGAAGGAGTCGTTTTTGTCTTTTGCACGACGTACGAATTCTGGAATGTGCTCAACTGTGCTGATCTCTTCCAGCATGCGCAGACAGGCTTCGTTTGCGCCACCGTGCGCCGGTCCCCACAGGGAGGCGATACCTGCAGCGATACAGGCAAACGGGTTAGCGCCAGACGAACCGGCGGTACGCACGGTAGAGGTGGATGCGTTCTGCTCATGATCGGCATGCAGAATCAGAATGCGATCCATGGCGCGTTCAAGCACAGGGTTAACCTTGTATTCTTCGCAAGGTGTCGCAAACATCATGTGCAGGAAGTTACCCGCGTAAGAAAGGTCGTTACGTGGATAAACGAACGGCTGACCGATTGAATACTTGTAACACATCGCTGCCATGGTAGGCATTTTCGACAGCAGGCGGAACGCGGCGATTTCGCGATGGCGTTCAATGTTCACGTCCAGCGAGTCGTGATAAAACGCCGCCAGTGCGCCGGTCACGCCGCACATCACGGCCATTGGGTGCGAATCGCGGCGGAAGCCGTGGAACAGACGCGTAATCTGCTCATGAATCATGGTGTGGCGGGTAACGGTGACTTTAAAGTCTTCGAACTGTTCCTGCGACGGTGCTTCACCATTCAGCAGGATATAACACACTTCAAGGTAGTTTGAGTGGGTTGCCAACTGGTCAATTGGGAAGCCACGGTGAAGCAGGATACCTTCATCGCCATCGATAAAGGTAATTTTTGATTCGCAGGACGCTGTAGACGTGAAACCAGGATCGAAGGTAAACAGGCCGTTAGAACCCAGTTCGCGGACATCAACGACATCCTGGCCCAGCGTGCCTTGTAACACACTCAGTTCAATAGGCTTTTCGTCGGGTAGGGTTAGCGTCACTTTTTTATCTGTCATTTTCGTCTCCATAGCGCCTTGGGCAGGTAAGGATCTTTCGACACCTGAAACGCGTGCATGTTGCATTTAGGCAGTACTTCACGGTGTCACTCTGCATTATAAGCAGTGAAGGGTACAGAGTGAGAGGCGCGTTCCACAGGAAATGTAAAGCCGTGACATGTGCATATCGCGGTTGTTAAAGATCCGGTCAGGACATAACTTCTTTGTAACCAATAACCTGATGGTTTTAAAAACTGTTACTGGCAATGTTACATAACTTAAGCTTAGGAGAAAGTGTATCCCCATAACTTTTGTGCATCATAGGATTTTATCGGATTAGTTTGTAACTGAATTGTTGAACTATTGTCAAATCAGATAATTAAATTTGTATGAATTGTGAAAAACGTGAGAATGATCACTGTTCTACCCAAAATTCTCCAAAGAGTTTGTAGGGGAATTGTAATCAGAATGTGATCGTCCTATACTTCCGGCCAGGTCTCCGGAATACCCTGACACCAGGAGCCACCCAGCGTTTGTACCACGTCATTTAACACTGGATGTTGCTATTTTGGTGACGGATAAAGTCTGAACAGCGTTGCGGTTCAGGTCTTATGTCCGGAGGAAGCAAAATAAAAAAGAGCTGTGTGGGCAAAACCGTGAAAAAACAAAGACCTGTCAACTTGGATCTCTCGACGATCCGGTTTCCCGTTACTGCAATATCGTCCATTCTTCATCGCGTCTCCGGCGTCATCACTCTGGTTGCTCTCGGCATCCTGTTATGGCTTCTCGGTCTTTCTCTCTCTTCTCCCGAAGGTTTCCAGCACGCAGCGTCTATCATGAATGGCTTCTTTGCGAAGTTTATCATGTGGGGCATTTTAACTGCGCTGGCCTATCATGCAGTGGGCGGGATACGTCATATGTTAATGGATTTTGGTTATCTGGCCGAAACGCTGGAAGCGGGTAAGCTTTCTGCGCAGGTGACGTTTGGTATTACTGTCGTGCTTTCAATTTTAGCAGGAGTCCTCGTATGGTAAGCAATGCATCCGCGTTGGGTCGCAATGGCATTCAGGACTGGCTGTTGCTGCGCGCGTCGGCAATCCTCATTACGCTTTACATCATCTACATCCTTGGTTTCGTGGTGATGACAGACACGCTAACGTATGACATCTGGCGTGGCTTCTTCGCTTCTGCATTTACAAAAGTGTTCACGCTCCTGACGCTGTTTTCCATTCTGATCCACGGCTGGATTGGTATGTGGCAGGTGTTAACGGACTACGTTAAATCCGTGGCGGCGCGTCTGCTGTTACAGTTGGTTATCGTAGTGGCGCTGTTGTCATATGCTATTTATGGATTTGTTGTGGTGTGGGGTGTGTAAATGAGTTTACCAATCAGAGAATTTGATGCCGTGGTAATCGGCGCAGGCGGCGCAGGTATGCGCGCGGCACTGCAAATCTCCCAATCGGGCCAGACCTGTGCCCTGTTGTCTAAAGTCTTCCCGACCCGTTCTCATACGGTATCCGCGCAGGGCGGTATCACCGTTGCGCTGGGTAATACCCATGAAGATAACTGGGAATGGCATATGTACGATACCGTCAAAGGTTCCGACTATATCGGTGACCAGGACGCCATTGAATACATGTGTCACGTCGGCCCGGAAGCGATTCTGGAACTGGAGCATATGGGTCTGCCATTCTCCCGTCTTGATGACGGCCGCGTGTATCAGCGTCCGTTTGGTGGCCAGTCGAAAAACTTCGGCGGTGAGCAGGCGGCGCGAACTGCCGCAGCGGCCGACCGTACTGGCCACGCTCTGCTGCATACGCTGTATCAGCAGAACCTGAAAAATAAAACGACGATCTTTTCCGAATGGTATGCGCTGGATCTGGTGAAGAATGACGACGGTGCGATTGTAGGCTGTACAGCAATCTGCATGGAAACCGGCGAAACGGTCTACTTCAAAGCGAAAGCCACCATTCTGGCGACCGGCGGTGCAGGACGTATTTATCAGTCCACCACGAACGCCCACATCAATACCGGCGACGGTGTCGGCATGGCGCTGCGCGCTGGCGTGCCCGTGCAGGACATGGAAATGTGGCAGTTTCACCCGACCGGTATTGCCGGTGCAGGTGTACTGGTAACAGAAGGTTGTCGTGGTGAAGGCGGTTATCTGCTCAACAAACACGGTGAGCGTTTCATGGAGCGCTATGCCCCTAACGCCAAAGACCTCGCCGGTCGTGACGTTGTGGCGCGTTCGATGATGGTGGAAATCCGTGAAGGTCGCGGTTGTGAAGGTCCATGGGGCCCGCATATCAAGCTGAAACTTGATCACCTGGGCGCGGAAGTGCTGGAATCCCGTCTGCCAGGTATCCTTGAGCTGTCCCGTACCTTTGCTCACGTTGACCCAATTAAAGAGCCGATTCCGGTCATTCCAACCTGCCACTACATGATGGGCGGCGTGCCGACCAAAGTGACGGGCCAGGCGCTGCGCGTTAACGAGCAGGGCGAAGATGAAGTGATCCCGGGCCTGTTCGCCGTGGGCGAAATCGCCTGCGTATCAGTACACGGTGCCAACCGTCTGGGCGGTAACTCGCTGCTGGACCTGGTGGTATTCGGCCGTGCGGCTGGCGTGCATTTGCTTGAGTGTCTGGAAGAGCAGGGCGAACTGCGCGAAGCCAACCAGGAAAACATTGATGCTGCGATGGCGCGCTTCAATCGCTGGGAAAACAACACGACGGGTGAAGATCCGGTTGAAATCCGTAAAGCGTTGCAGCGCTGTATGCAGAACAACTTCTCGGTCTTCCGCGAAGGCGATGCGATGCGTGAAGGGCTTGCTGAGCTGAAAGAGATCCGTGAGCGTCTGAAGTCGGCCCGTCTGGATGACCGTTCACCTGACTTCAATACCCAACGTATTGAGTGCCTTGAGCTGGACAACCTGATGGAAACGGCTTACGCCACTGCTGTGGCGGCCAACTATCGCACCGAGAGCCGTGGCGCACACAGCCGTTTCGATTATCCGGAACGTGATGATGCAAACTGGCTGTGCCATAGCCTCTATGTTCCGCAAACGGAAAGCATGACGCGCCGTGAGGTGAACATGCAACCGAAACTGCGTGCGGCCTTCCCGCCTAAAGCGCGTACCTACTAATTGCGGAGATCATCATGAGACTTGAATTTTCGATCTATCGTTACAATCCGGATGTCGATGATAAACCGCGGATGCAGGACTATACCCTGGAAGCGGAAGACGGCCGTGACATGATGCTGCTGGATGCGTTGATCCGCCTGAAAGAGAAAGATCCTACGCTGGCGTTCCGTCGCTCATGCCGTGAAGGCGTGTGCGGTTCAGACGGTCTGAACATGAACGGTAAAAACGGCCTGGCCTGCATCACGCCGGTCTCGGCACTGGGCAACGGCAAGCAGAAAATCGTTATCCGTCCTCTGCCGGGCCTGCCTGTGGTGCGCGACCTGGTGGTAGACATGGGGCAGTTTTATGCCCAGTATGAGAAAATTAAGCCTTTCTTATTAAACGACGGTGAAAACCCGCCAGCGCGTGAGCATCTGCAGTCGCCGGGCGAGCGTGCACATCTGGATGGATTGTATGAGTGCATTCTCTGCGCCTGCTGCTCCACCTCTTGCCCGTCGTTCTGGTGGAACCCGGACAAGTTCATCGGTCCTGCGGGCCTGCTGGCCGCTTACCGTTTCCTGATTGACAGCCGCGACACCGAAACCGATGCGCGTCTGGATAATCTGAGTGATGCCTTCAGCGTTTTCCGCTGTCACAGCATCATGAACTGTGTAAGTGTTTGTCCTAAAGGGCTTAACCCAACGCGCGCTATCGGCCATATCAAGTCGATGCTGCTGCAACGCGGCGCCTAGTTGTACCACCGGGAACCTCAGGTTCCCGGTGTTTTACGGAAGCCTCTGTAAACGCGGTTCCGACCACGTTTACAAAGGTTCCCTTACGGGCCGGGCGCGCGCTGCGCACAGTGCTCGTATCGCTGAACTCACTACGGCTAACCGCGAAAGCGGCAACAAATGAAACCTCAAAAAAGCATAACATTGCTTAAGGGATCACAATGCAGAACAGCGCGATGAAGCCCTGGCTGGACTCCTCCTGGCTGGCCGGCGCGAATCAGTCTTACATAGAGCAACTCTATGAGGATTTCCTGACCGATCCTGACTCTGTGGATGCAGTGTGGCGCTCGATGTTCCAACAGTTACCAGGCACGGGAGTGAAACCTGAGCAGTTCCACTCCGCGACTCGCGAATATTTCCGTCGCCTGGCGAAAGACGCATCTCGTTACACCTCCTCAGTCACCGATCCGGCAACCAACTCCAAACAAGTGAAAGTGCTGCAGCTGATAAACGCGTTTCGTTTTCGCGGACATCAGGAAGCCAATCTCGATCCGCTTGGCCTGTGGAAACAGGACCGTGTTGCCGATCTCGATCCCGCCTTTCACGATCTGACCGACGCCGATTTTCAGGAAAGCTTTAACGTAGGTTCTTTTGCCATTGGCAAAGAAACCATGAAGCTGGCCGATCTGTTCGACGCGCTGAAGCAGACTTACTGTGGCTCTATTGGTGCAGAATACATGCACATCAATAACACCGAAGAGAAACGCTGGATTCAACAGCGTATTGAATCCGGTGCGAGCCAGACCTCATTCAGTGGCGAAGAGAAAAAAGGTTTCCTGAAAGAGCTGACCGCGGCAGAAGGCCTTGAAAAATATCTGGGCGCGAAATTCCCGGGTGCGAAACGCTTCTCGCTGGAAGGCGGTGATGCGCTGGTGCCGATGCTGCGCGAAATGATTCGTCATGCGGGCAAAAACGGCACACGTGAAGTGGTACTGGGGATGGCGCACCGCGGCCGTCTTAACGTACTGATTAACGTACTGGGTAAAAAGCCACAGGATCTGTTTGACGAATTCTCTGGCAAGCACAAAGAGCATCTGGGCACCGGTGATGTGAAATATCACATGGGCTTCTCTTCGGATATTGAAACCGAAGGCGGCCTGGTGCATCTGGCGCTGGCGTTTAACCCGTCTCACCTGGAAATTGTCAGCCCGGTGGTTATGGGATCGGTGCGTGCTCGTCTGGATCGTCTGGCTGAGCCGGTCAGTAATAAAGTGCTGCCTATCACCATTCACGGTGATGCTGCGGTTATTGGCCAGGGCGTCGTTCAGGAAACGCTGAACATGTCTCAGGCGCGCGGCTATGAAGTCGGCGGTACGGTTCGCATCGTCATTAACAACCAGGTTGGTTTTACCACCTCCAACCCGAAAGACGCGCGTTCAACCCCGTACTGTACTGACATCGGCAAAATGGTGCTGGCCCCGATTTTCCACGTCAATGCTGACGACCCGGAAGCGGTGGCTTTTGTAACACGTCTGGCGCTGGACTATCGCAATACCTTTAAACGCGATGTGTTTATCGATCTGGTGTGCTATCGCCGTCATGGTCACAACGAAGCGGATGAGCCAAGTGCAACGCAGCCGTTGATGTACCAGAAAATCAAAAAGCATCCGACGCCGCGTAAAATCTACGCCGATCGTCTGGAAGGTGAAGGTGTTGCCTCTCAGGAAGATGCCACCGAAATGGTGAACCTGTACCGCGATGCGCTTGATGCGGGCGAATGCGTGGTGCCTGAATGGCGTCCAATGAGCCTGCATTCGTTCACGTGGTCGCCTTACCTGAACCACGAGTGGGATGAGCCTTACCCGGCACAGGTTGACATGAAACGCCTGAAGGAACTGGCATTACGCATCAGCCAGGTCCCTGAACAGATTGAAGTACAGGCACGCGTTGCCAAGATTTACAACGATCGTAAGCTGATGGCCGAAGGCGAGAAAGCGTTCGACTGGGGCGGTGCAGAAAATCTGGCCTACGCAACCCTGGTTGATGAAGGGATTCCGGTTCGCCTCTCGGGTGAAGACTCCGGTCGCGGTACCTTCTTCCATCGCCATGCAGTTGTTCACAACCAGGCGAACGGCTCAACCTATACGCCGCTGCATCATATTCATAACAGCCAGGGCGAGTTCAAAGTGTGGGACTCGGTCCTGTCTGAAGAAGCGGTGCTGGCGTTTGAATATGGCTATGCCACTGCAGAGCCACGCGTGCTGACCATCTGGGAAGCGCAGTTTGGTGACTTTGCCAACGGTGCTCAGGTTGTTATTGACCAGTTCATCAGCTCTGGCGAACAGAAGTGGGGCCGTATGTGTGGCCTGGTGATGTTACTGCCGCACGGTTACGAAGGTCAGGGCCCGGAGCACTCCTCTGCACGTCTGGAACGCTATCTGCAACTCTGCGCCGAGCAGAACATGCAGGTTTGTGTCCCTTCAACACCGGCTCAGGTGTATCACATGCTGCGTCGTCAGGCGCTGCGTGGTATGCGTCGTCCGCTGGTGGTGATGTCGCCGAAGTCGCTGTTACGTCACCCGCTGGCTATCTCTTCTCTGGAAGAACTGGCGAATGGCAGTTTCCAGCCTGCGATTGGCGAAGTCGACGATCTGGACCCGCAAGGCGTTAAGCGCGTCGTGATGTGTTCCGGTAAGGTTTACTACGATCTGCTGGAACAGCGTCGTAAAGACGAGAAAAACGATGTTGCCATCGTGCGCATCGAACAGCTTTACCCGTTCCCGCATCAGGCGGTACAGGAAGCATTAAAAGCTTATTCTCACGTACAGGATTTTGTCTGGTGCCAGGAAGAGCCGCTGAACCAGGGCGCCTGGTACTGTAGCCAGCATCATTTCCGTGATGTCGTGCCGTTCGGTGCCACGCTGCGCTATGCAGGTCGCCCGGCATCGGCTTCACCGGCCGTGGGTTATATGTCCGTACACCAACAACAGCAGCAAGACCTGGTTAATGACGCTCTGAACGTCAATTAATTAAAAGGAAAGATAATGAGTAGCGTAGATATTCTCGTTCCCGACCTGCCTGAATCGGTTGCAGATGCCACAGTAGCAACCTGGCACAAGAAACCAGGCGATGCAGTAAGTCGCGATGAAGTCATCGTCGAAATTGAAACTGACAAAGTCGTGCTGGAAGTGCCAGCTTCTGCCGATGGCGTGCTGGAAGCGGTGCTGGAAGACGAAGGGGCAACGGTTACCTCCCGTCAGATCCTGGGTCGCCTGAAAGAAGGCAACAGTGCTGGCAAAGAAAGCAGTGCCAAAGCGGAAAGCAATGAATCGACGCCATCTCAGCGTCAGACGGCTTCTCTGGAAGAAGAGAGCAGTGACGCACTTAGCCCGGCTATCCGCCGCCTGATTGCCGAGCATAATCTTGATGCTTCGCAGATCAAAGGCACCGGCGTGGGTGGACGTTTAACCCGTGAAGATGTTGAAAAGCATCTGGCGAACAAACCGCAGGCAGATAAAGCCGCAGCGCCCGCGGCGGCACCTGCTGCTCAGCAGCCAGTGGCTAACCGCAGCGAAAAACGTGTACCGATGACGCGTCTGCGTAAGCGTGTTGCGGAGCGTCTGCTGGAAGCCAAGAACAGCACCGCCATGTTGACGACCTTCAACGAAATCAACATGAAGCCCATTATGGACCTGCGTAAGCAGTACGGCGATGCGTTCGAGAAGCGTCACGGTGTGCGTCTGGGCTTTATGTCGTTCTACATCAAGGCCGTCGTGGAAGCGCTGAAGCGTTACCCTGAAGTCAACGCCTCTATCGATGGCGAAGATGTGGTTTACCACAACTACTTCGATGTGAGCATTGCCGTCTCTACGCCACGTGGCCTGGTAACACCGGTACTGCGTGATGTTGATGCGTTAAGCATGGCTGACATTGAGAAGAAAATTAAAGAACTGGCTCTAAAAGGCCGTGACGGCAAGCTGACGGTTGAGGATCTGACTGGCGGTAACTTTACCATCACCAACGGTGGTGTGTTTGGTTCACTGATGTCTACGCCAATCATCAACCCGCCACAGAGCGCGATTCTGGGCATGCACGCCATCAAAGATCGTCCAATGGCGGTCAATGGTCAGGTTGTGATCCTGCCAATGATGTACCTGGCTCTCTCCTACGATCACCGTTTAATCGATGGCCGTGAATCTGTCGGCTATCTGGTCGCAGTGAAAGAGATGCTGGAAGATCCGGCGCGTCTGCTGCTGGATGTCTGATTCATCACTGGGCACGCGTTGCGTGCCCAACCTCAATACTCTTTTCAGATCTGAATGGATAGAACATCATGAACTTACACGAATACCAGGCTAAACAGCTGTTTGCACGGTATGGCATGCCAGCACCGACCGGCTACGCCTGTACTACACCACGTGAAGCAGAAGAAGCAGCATCGAAAATCGGTGCAGGCCCGTGGGTAGTTAAATGTCAGGTTCATGCCGGTGGCCGCGGTAAAGCGGGCGGTGTGAAGGTGGTTAACAGTAAAGAAGACATCCGTGCTTTCGCCGAAAACTGGCTGGGCAAACGTCTGGTAACTTACCAAACTGACGCCAATGGTCAGCCGGTAAACCAGATTCTGGTTGAAGCCGCGACCGATATCGATCAGGAGCTGTACCTGGGCGCCGTGGTTGACCGTGCGACGCGTCGTGTCATCTTTATGGCATCGACCGAAGGCGGCGTGGAAATCGAGAAAGTGGCAGAAGAAACGCCACACCTGATCCACAAAATGGCGCTGGACCCTTTGGCCGGTCCACAGCCTTATCAGGGCCGTGAGTTAGCCTTTAAACTGGGCCTGACCGGTAAGCAAGTCAGCCAGTTCACTAAAATTTTCATGGGTCTGGCCACCATGTTCCTGGAGCGTGACCTGGCGATGGTTGAGATCAACCCGCTGGTGATCACCAAGCAGGGCGACCTGATCTGTCTGGATGGCAAACTGGGTGCCGATGGCAATGCCCTGTTCCGTCAGCCAGAGCTGCGTGAAATGCGCGATCCAAGCCAGGAAGATCCTCGTGAAGCGCACGCGACACAGTGGGAACTGAACTATGTTGCGCTGGAAGGCAACATCGGTTGTATGGTTAACGGCGCAGGCCTGGCAATGGGTACCATGGACATCGTTAAGCACCACGGTGGCCAGCCAGCGAACTTCCTGGATGTGGGCGGCGGCGCGACCAAAGAGCGCGTAACCGAAGCCTTTAAAATCATCCTGTCTGACGACGCCGTGAAAGCGGTATTCGTTAACATCTTCGGCGGCATCGTACGTTGCGACCTGATCGCAGACGGCATCATCGGTGCAGTAGCAGAAGTGGGTGTTAACGTACCGGTCGTGGTACGTCTGGAAGGTAACAACGCTGAACTGGGCGCTAAGAAACTGGCGGACAGTGGTCTGAACATCATTGCAGCAACCAGTCTGACAGACGCGGCACAGCGTGTTGTTGCTGCTGCGGAGGGTAAATAATGTCCATTTTGATCGACAAAAACACCAAAGTCATTTGCCAGGGATTCACCGGCGGACAAGGGACTTTCCACTCTGAGCAGGCGCTGGCATACGGCACGCAACTGGTTGGCGGCGTTACGCCAGGCAAAGGCGGCACCACGCATCTGGGCCTGCCAGTCTTTAACACCGTACGTGAAGCGGTGGAAGCGACCGGCGCAACGGCAACCGTCATCTATGTTCCGGCACCGTTCTGCAAAGACGGTATCCTGGAAGCCATCGATGCCGGTATCAAGCTGATCATCACCATCACCGAAGGCATCCCGACGCTGGACATGCTGACCGTGAAGATGAAGCTGGATGAAGCGGGCGTACGCATGATCGGTCCAAACTGCCCAGGTGTGATCACCCCAGGCGAATGTAAGATCGGTATCATGCCGGGACACATTCATCAGCCGGGCCGTGTTGGTATCGTATCGCGTTCAGGCACCCTGACCTATGAAGCCGTTAAGCAGACCACCGATATCGGCTACGGTCAGTCAACCTGCGTTGGTATTGGCGGTGACCCGATCCCAGGTTCTAACTTCATCGACATCCTGAAAATGTTCCAGGACGATCCACAGACGGAAGCGATCGTCATGATCGGTGAAATCGGTGGTAGCGCTGAAGAAGAAGCCGCTGCTTTTATTAAAGAGCACGTGACTAAACCGGTTGTCGGCTACATTGCTGGCGTAACGGCCCCGAAAGGCAAACGTATGGGCCACGCTGGCGCCATCATTGCCGGTGGTAAAGGTACAGCAGACGAGAAGTTTGCTGCGCTGGAAGCGGCAGGCGTGAAAACCGTACGCAGTCTGGCTGATATCGGCGATGCCGTTAAAGCCGTCCTGCCAGCCAAATAACAGGCCTGAGTATTATCACAGAGCCACCTTCGGGTGGCTTTTTTACGTCTTTGCATTGAATAATCCACGGCACCGCGTGTTTAATTTTAGTACCGCCCATAAATAACATAAAATAATCTTAAGTATTCCTGTGATGTTTGCTATTATTCATTTGGCTCAGGATTTCCTCCTGGCCGCAAAAAAAGTTATTCAATAAGATATAAAGTTAAATATTTATAGAAAAGCAAATTACCCGATGACAGTTTTTTAACAAAGTCTTCGTGAGAACATATTTCCCATCTCTTTTCATTATTCCAAATCAATTTTCTGTCATTTATAACAAACTTTACTGCTAGCAAAGGATGCGGTTAAGCGCTTAAATTGCGCTGCATCAATCCAGCCTTTTAAAAAAATATTCATACGTTTGTACAAATACGGGAAAGCATCAATTTTTCATTTATTACTCGTTAAACGTTTGAGCCACGCTGCTGCATTGGTGTTTCACAGGTTTCTGTTAACCGTTACGCCCTCATCCCAGGCCGCACACAGATCTGTCCTGTCGATGACAAAACTGGAATCAATAATCAGTCGTTCCTGACTCTTATTCAGTCTGTACGGATACAGAGTTAAGGTGAGGAGCAAGGAGTCATTATGCTAGATATTGTCGAGCTGTCGCGTTTACAGTTTGCCTTAACGGCGATGTACCATTTCCTTTTCGTCCCATTAACGCTCGGTATGGCGTTTTTGCTGGCAATAATGGAAACGGTCTATGTGCTGAGCGGTAAACAAATTTATAAGGATATGACGAAATTCTGGGGCAAGTTATTTGGTATTAACTTTGCGCTGGGCGTGGCAACCGGGCTGACGATGGAGTTTCAGTTCGGCACCAACTGGTCTTACTATTCTCATTATGTCGGCGATATTTTTGGTGCGCCGTTGGCCATTGAAGGATTAATGGCATTCTTTCTTGAGTCTACCTTTGTTGGCCTGTTCTTTTTCGGTTGGGATCGTCTGGGTAAAGTTCAGCACCTGGCTGTCACCTGGCTGGTGGCGCTGGGCTCCAACATGTCTGCACTGTGGATTCTGGTAGCAAACGGCTGGATGCAGAACCCCATCGCCTCTGAGTTTAATTTTGAAACCATGCGCATGGAGATGCTGAGTTTCTCGGAGCTGGTGTTAAATCCGGTTGCCCAGGTGAAATTTGTTCACACTGTCGCGTCGGGTTACACCACAGGTGCGATGTTCATTTTGGGCATCAGCGCATGGTATTTACTGAAAGGGCGAGATCTGGCTTTTGCCAAACGCTCTTTTGCCATCGCCGCCAGTTTTGGTATGGCAGCCATACTGTCCGTCATCGTGCTGGGTGATGAGTCAGGTTACGAGATGGGGGATGTTCAGAAAACCAAGCTGGCTGCCATTGAAGCCGAATGGGACACCCAGCCCGCACCGGCCGCGTTTACCCTGTTCGGTTTGCCCGATCAGGCATCGCAGCAGAATCATTACGCCATTCAGATTCCCTATCTGTTGGGGCTGATTGCTACCCGCTCAACGGATACGCCCGTAACCGGTCTGAAAGAACTGATGGCCCAACATGAAGTGCGCATTCGAAACGGCATGAAAGCCTATGCACTGCTAAACGCGCTGCGCAGCGGCAATACCGACCCGGCCGTGCGTGAGGCGTTTAATCACAGTAAAAAAGATCTGGGTTATGGCCTGCTGTTGAAGCGCTATACGCCAAACGTCTCTGATGCCAGCGAGGCGCAAATCAAACAGGCAACGCAGGATTCCATTCCGCGCGTGGCACCGCTGTATTTTGCTTTCCGTATCATGGTGCTCTGTGGGGTGCTGTTGCTCGGCGTTATCGCGCTGTCGTTCTGGAGCGTCATTCGTAATCGCATCGGCAAAAATCGCTGGTTACTCAAAGCCGCGCTGTATGGCATTCCGCTGCCGTGGATTGCGGTTGAGGCAGGGTGGTTTGTCGCAGAATATGGCCGTCAACCCTGGGCAATAGGTGAGGTGCTGCCTACGGCCGTGGCGAATTCGTCGCTCACCATTGGGGATATTCTGTTCTCAATGGGGCTGATTTGCGGCCTCTATACGTTGTTCCTGGTGGCCGAGATGTATCTGATGTTTAAATTTGCCCGCCTGGGGCCAAGCAGCCTGAAAACGGGTCGTTATCACCATGAGCAGATGGCGAAAAATGTTCAGCCGGTACGTGGATAAGGAGAACCGCCATGTTTGATTATGAAGTTCTGCGCTTTGTCTGGTGGCTGCTGATCGGCATTTTGCTGGTAGGCTTTGCCGTCACTGATGGCTTCGATATGGGCGTCGGCATGTTAACGCGCCTGTTAGGCCGAACCGATACCGAGCGTCGGATAATGATTAATACCATTGCGCCGCACTGGGACGGCAACCAGGTCTGGTTAATTACCGCAGGTGGTGCGCTGTTTGCTGCCTGGCCGATGGTTTATGCCGCCGCGTTTTCAGGGTTTTATGTGGCGATGATCCTGGTGCTGGCTTCGCTGTTTTTCCGTCCGGTAGGCTTTGATTACCGCTCAAAGATTGAAGACAAGCGCTGGCGCGGGGCCTGGGACTGGGGCATTTTTATCGGCAGCTTCGTGCCGCCTTTGGTGATTGGCGTGGCTTTTGGCAACCTGTTGCAGGGCGTGCCGTTTCACGCCGATGAGTATATGCGCCTTTACTACACCGGAAACTTCTTCCAGTTGCTGAACCCGTTTGGCCTGCTGGCCGGTGTGGTCAGCGTGGCGATGATACTGGCGCAGGGAGCAACCTATCTGCAAATGCGGACAACCGGCGAACTCTATCTGCGTTCACGTACCACCGCACAGATCGCCACACTGGTAATGATGGTGTGTTTTGCGCTGGCTGGTTTGTGGGTGAAGTACGGTATTGCGGGTTATGTGGTGACCAGCACGCTTGATCACTATGCCGCTTCTAATCCGCTGGGCAAAACCGTGGTGCGTGAAGCCGGTGCCTGGATGGTGAATTTCCAGCAGCATCCTGTGTTGTGGCTGTTCCCTCTGCTGGGCGTTGTGCTGCCCCTGCTGACGGTGCTGTGCTCACGGATGAACAAAAGCGCATGGGCGTTTGTGTTCTCTTCACTGACGCTTGCCTGCGTCATCATGACGGCCGGTATTGCCATGTTTCCGTTCATTATGCCTTCCAGCACGGTACCGGGCACCAGTCTGACTATGTGGGATGCGACATCCAGTTTACTGACGCTGAAAACCATGACCTTTGCCGCGATAATTTTTGTGCCCATCATCCTGCTTTACACCAGTTGGTGTTACTGGAAGATGTTTGGCCGCATCACCAAAGAGCATGTTGAAAGCAACAGCAACTCACTGTACTGATTAAGGAGTCAACACATGTGGTATTTTGCCTGGATTCTTGGCACCTTGCTGGCGTGCGCCTTTGGTATCATCACGGCGCTGGCCATAGAGCATATTGAAGACGGCGCGACGTCGGATCGGCAACCCTGATGGGCCGGTTGATTCAGACGGCGTATCGTCTGATGGATAAGGGCCCGTTCCGGGCCCTTTCGCTGATTCTGGCACTCTGGCTGGCGGGATGCCTGTTATGGAATCCCGCACGCTTTGCCAGTGGCTCAGGCGGCATTCTGCTGTGGCAGGGGATGTTGCTTATCTGGGCGGTGTGCACGGGCGTTATTCACGGCGCCGGGTTTCAGCCGCGCCGATTGCGCTGGCGCGCTTTTTTTACCCCTTTACCTGCCCTGGTGGTACTCTTGTGGGGGGTGAGCCGGTTTTATCTCTGACTGCCTGGCAGCATAACGCGCTGAAACGTGAGTTTACTTCAGCGTCTGGTCAAGAAGCCTCCATTAAAGCCTTCCGGTTGTAACCAACTGATAATTATTTTCTCCTGGCCCTGGCAGCCCATTCCCAACCCCAATTGTCTTGCGTATAGTAGCAACGTTTAAAACGAGGCCGGGATGTAGAGTGAGTACAACGCTGTTTCGCTGGCCGGTTCGGGTCTACTATGAAGATACCGATGCCGGTGGTGTGGTTTATCACGCCAGCTATATCGCTTTTTATGAACGAGCACGTACCGAAATGTTGCGTCAGCATCATTTCAATCAGCAGACGCTGTTAGAACAGCAGATTGCTTTTGTGGTACGGCGCATAACGGTGGACTATCTTTCGGCGGCGCGTCTTGACGATCTTCTGGAAATTCAGAGCGAAGTGACATCAATGACCCGGGCGACGATGACATTCACCCAGCGTATCGTGAATGCAGAAGGCAAAGTGCTCAATGAGGCAGAGGTCCTGATTGCCTGCATCAACCCACACCTAATGAAGCCGATTGCGCTTCCCAAGTCTATTGTCGCGGAGTTCAAGCAGTGACTGACATGAACGTTCTTGATTTGTTCCTGAAGGCGAGCCTTCTGGTCAAACTTATCATGTTGATTTTGATCGGCTTTTCGATTGCTTCATGGGCAATCATCATCCAGCGCACGCGTATTCTGAATGCGGCGGGAAGGGAAGCTGACGCCTTTGAAGACAAATTCTGGTCCGGCGTTGAGCTTTCTCGCCTTTATCAGGAAAGCCAGGCGCGTCGCGAAGAGCTGTCAGGCTCAGAGCAAATTTTTTACGCCGGTTTCAAAGAATTTGCGCGTCTGCATCGAGTCAACAACCATGCACCTGAAGCCGCAGTGGAAGGGGCGAGCAGGGCAATGCGCATTTCCATGAATCGTGAGCTGGAAGCGCTGGAAAACCATATTCCTTTCCTTGGCACCGTCGGTTCCATCAGCCCGTATATCGGTCTGTTTGGTACGGTGTGGGGGATCATGCATGCCTTTATTGCCCTCGGAGCGGTAAAACAGGCAACGTTGCAGATGGTTGCGCCAGGTATCGCAGAAGCCTTGATCGCTACTGCCATCGGTTTGTTCGCGGCGATTCCAGCGGTGATGGCGTATAACCGACTGAACCAGCGCGTGAATAAACTGGAACAGGGCTATGACAACTTCATGGAAGAGTTCACGGCTATCCTGCATCGTCAGGCCTTTTCCAGCGACAGCGCTAAGTAAACAGAGGTAAATGATGGCCCGAGTGCGTGGTCGCGGTCGCCGCGAGCTAAAGTCGGAAATCAACATTGTTCCGCTGCTGGACGTTCTGCTGGTGTTGTTGCTGATCTTTATGGCGACAGCCCCAATCATAACCCAAAGCGTGGAAGTGGATTTGCCGGATGCGACGGATTCTAAAACGGTTTCCAGCGATGATAATCCTCCCGTGATTGTAGAAGTGTCGGGTGTCGGCCAATACAGCATGGTAGTGGATCACGATCGTTTATCGCAGCTACCACCGGAACAGGTGATTAGTGAAGCGCAACGTCGTCTGGAAGCGAATCCGAAAACCGTCTTTCTGATCGGCGGTGCGAAAGAGGTGCCTTATGATGAAATCATTAAGGCGCTGAACCTGTTGCATCAGGCTGGGGTTAAATCTGTCGGTTTGATGACGCAGCCGATTTAAAGTCGAACCGTTTTTGGGAACCGAGTGTGTCGAAGGCAACCGAGCAAAACGAAAAGTTAAAGCGCGCGATAATCATTTCGGTGATTCTGCATATCGTGCTGATTGCCCTGCTGATATGGAGCTCGTTTAATGAGCATATCGAAGCCAGCGGCGGTGGCGGCGGTAGCGATATCGAGGCGGTGATGGTCGATCCCGGTGCGGTGGTTGATCAATATAATCGTCAGCAGAATCAGCAAAGTGACAGTCAGCGCGCGGAACAGCAGCGCCAGAAACAGTCACAGCAGCAGGCCGAAGAGCTACAGCAGAAACAGGCGGCTGAACAGCAGCGGCTGAAAGAGCTGGAAAAAGAGCGCTTACAGGCACAGGAAGACGCGAAACAGCAGGCGAAAGCCCAGGCTGAACAGCAGAAGGCGGCGGAAGCCGCCGCGAAACAGGCCGAGTCACAGCAGAAAGCCGCAGAAGCGGCTGCAGCGAAAGCCAAAGCGGATGCTAAAGCGGAAGCCGATGCGCAGGCCAAAGCGGCCGCTGACGCGAAAATAAAGGCTCAGGAAGACGCTAAGCAGGCCGCAGCAGAGGCGAAGAAGCAGGCCGAGCAACAGGCGAAAGCCGCGGCGGCAGAAGCGAAGAAGCAGGCTGAACAGCAGGCCAAAGCCGAGGCAGCCGAGGCCGCTAAACAGGCCAAGGCGGAAGCGGCGAAGCAGGCTAAAGCGGAAGCGGCCAAAGAAGCCAAGGCCGCAGAAGCCAAAGCTGCCGCGGAAGCCAAAGCCGCGGCAGCTCAGGAAGCCAAAGAAAAAGCAGCGAAAGAAAAAGCGGAAGCCGCAGCAAAAGCCAAAGCTGATGCTGCCGCGAAAGCGAAAGCAGACGCGAAAGCCAAAGCGGAGGCCAAAGCCAAAGCCGCAGCGGATGCAGCCAATGACAGCGACGTTGATGATTTGCTGGGCGGCTTAGCGTCCGGTAAGAATGCGCCGAAAAGCGGGGCGTCCGGTGGAGCAGCCGGACAGGGCAACCAGAAAAAAGCGGGTGCCTCTGGGGCCGAGGTGAATGCTTATCTTGGGCAGATTACCAGTGCTATTCAGAGCCGTTTTTACGATGCGGATCTTTATAGCGGTAAAAGCTGTGACTTACGTATTAAACTAGCGCCTGACGGTATGCTGATTGATGTGAAATCAGAAGGGGGCGATCCGGCTCTTTGCCAGGCCGCAATCGCAGCGGCGAAGCAGGCACGTATTCCGAAACCGCCTTCACAAGCGGTGTACGAAGTGTTTAAAAACGCACCGATGCGTTTCAGACCGCAATAATGCAGTAACCTGCGGCAGGTTGATCTATGGTTAGCTTGCCGTACTCTAGTTGTACTCGTGGTTTTCAGGAACAGTGCCAATTATCGCGGACTCAGGTTCAGATAAGGGAGATAAAATGAAGCAAGCTCTTCGCGTAACGTTAGGCTTTTTTATCCTGTTGTGGGCAGCGATGCTGCATGCAGAGGTTCGCATTGAAATCACCCAGGGCGTAAACAGCGCGCGTCCAATCGGTGTGGTTCCGTTCAAGTGGGTTGGCTCAGGCGCGGCACCGGAAGATATCGGTGGCATCGTCGCGGCTGACCTGCGTAACAGCGGTAAATTCAATCCGCTCGACCGCTCTCGTCTGCCACAGCAGCCGACCAGCCCCCAGGAAGTGCAGCCTGCTGCATGGAGCGCGCTGGGTATTGATGCTGTCGTGGTAGGACAGGTTCAGCAAAACGCCGACGGCAGCTATCAGGTTTCTTATCAACTGGTCGATACTGCAGGTGCACCGGGCACCGTGCTGGCGCAAAACTCCTATAAAATCACTAAACAGTGGCTACGCTATGCGGCGCACACCGTCAGTGATGAAGCGTTCCAGAAGCTGACGGGCATTAAAGGTGCGTTCCGTACCCGTATCGCCTATGTCGTGCAGACCAACGGTGGTCAGTTCCCTTACGAACTGCGCGTTGCCGACTACGACGGCTATAACCAGTTTGTCGTGCATCGCTCACCGCAGCCGTTGATGTCACCAGCCTGGTCGCCAGACGGCAGCAAAGTGGCCTATGTGACCTTTGAAAGCGGTAAGTCAGCGCTGGTTATTCAGACGCTCGCTAACGGCGCGGTACGTCAGGTTGCCTCATTCCCACGTCACAACGGTGCACCGGCGTTCTCGCCTGATGGCACTAAGCTGGCGTTTGCGTTATCGAAAACCGGCAGCCTCAACCTGTACGTGATGGATCTGGGCTCGGGTCAGATTCGCCAGATCACCGACGGTCGCTACAACAGTACTGAACCGACCTGGTTCCCGGATAGCCAGACTCTGGCTTACACCTCTGATCAGGCTGGCGCACCACAAATTTATAAGATTGGTATCAATGGTGGTTCACCACAGCGTATTACCTGGGAAGGTGCTCAAAACCAGGATGCTGATGTGGCCAGCGATGGTAAATCAATGGTGATGATTAGCACCAGTGGCGGTGCTCAACACGTCGCCAAACAGGATCTGGTAACGGGAGCCGTTCAAACGTTAACGGACACGTTCCTGGATGAAACGCCGAGCATGGCACCCAATGGCACCATGGTAATCTACAGCTCTACTCAGGGTATGGGTTCTGTGTTGCAGTTGGTTTCCACTGACGGTCGTTTCAAAGCGCGTCTTCCGGCAACTGATGGACAGGTCAAATTTCCTGCCTGGTCGCCGTACCTGTAATGTTTGAGCTTTCTGACATTACAAAAAAATAAACAATAATGGGAATTTTCAAATGCAACTGAACAAAGTACTGAAGGGTTTAATGCTGGCTCTGCCAATCATGGCAGTTGCGGCGTGTAGCTCACACAAAAATAACAACAACGACCAGTCTGGCGCAGGTGCTGATGGCGCTTACGGTGCGAACTCAGGCATGAACGGCAACGGTAACATGTCTTCTGATGAGCAGGCGCGTCTGCAGATGCAACAGCTGCAACAGAACAACATCGTTTACTTCGGTCTGGACAAATTTGATGTTCAGTCTGACTACGCTCAGATGCTGGATCAGCACGCTAACTTCCTGCGTAGCAACCCATCATACAAAGTGACTATCGAAGGTCATGCGGATGAGCGCGGTACGCCAGAGTACAACATCGCCCTGGGCGAACGTCGTGCTAACGCCGTTAAGATGTACCTGCAAGGTAAAGGCGTGTCAGCCGATCAGATGTCTATCGTTTCTTACGGTAAAGAGAAACCGGCTGTTCTGGGCCACGACGAAGCGGCTTACGCTAAAAACCGTCGTGCCGTACTGGTATACTAAGAGAATCACATGGTTAGTAACTTCAGACATCACCTGTTGAGTCTGTCGTTACTGATTGGCGTAGCGGCCCCCTGGGCCGCTAATGCCCAAGCGTCAATCAGTAGCGTTGGCTCCGGCTCGGTCGAAGACCGTGTCACCAGTCTTGAAAGAATCTCAAATGCCCAGGCACAGCTGATGCAGCAACTGCAGCAGCAGATGAGTGATAACCAGCGGGATATCGACTCATTGCGTGGGGAAATCCAGCAAAATACCTATCAGCTGAACCAGGTTGTTGAGCGCCAGAAGCAGATCTATCAGCAGATCGACAGTCTGAGCAGCAACAACAGCAATGCCAGTCAGCCAGCCGCCGGTGCCAGCGATAACGCCGGTGCGGGTGCTGCAGCCTCTGGCACGGAGTCTGGTGCAGCGGCAGCCGGTGGTAGTGCGCCGGTCCAGAGCGGCGATGCCAACAGCGATTACAATGCTGCTGTCGCGCTTATTCTGGAGAAAAAACAGTACGACCAGGCGATCACTGCGCTACAGGCGTGGGTGAAGCGCTACCCGGATTCGACGTATCAGCCGAATGCCAATTACTGGCTGGGACAACTGTTTTATAACAAAGGCAAGAAAGACGACGCGGCGTATTATTACGCCACGGTGGTGAAGCAGTATCCAAAATCCCCCAAGGCTGCTGAAGCGTTGTTAAAGGTTGGCGTGATCATGCAGGAGAAAAACGACACGGCGAAAGCCAAAGCCGTTTATCAACAGGTGATCAAACTTTACCCGGATACCGAATCTGCTAAGCAGGCGCAAAAACGTTTGTCTGGTATGTAATTTGTGCAGGTTTGACCGGATATCGTGTGATTTCTGGTCTTGCCGCATGAAAGGTAGGCAATTGAACCCCTTAACAGAAAATAAGGGTTGCGCTACCTCGGTAAATCAGTAATATATGCCGCCGTTGCCGGGACACATTGCAGATGTGTCTGGCAAGCCTGAAGATGGGTCGTTAGCTCAGTTGGTAGAGCAGTTGACTTTTAATCAATTGGTCGCAGGTTCGAATCCTGCACGACCCACCATCTCCCGCAGGACGTTGTTCCCCAAGAGAACCTTCAGTATTGCTTCACAACCATTAAGATGGGTCGTTAGCTCAGTTGGTAGAGCAGTTGACTTTTAATCAATTGGTCGCAGGTTCGAATCCTGCACGACCC